>CADBOE010000214.1 GCA_902796205.1 uncultured Ruminococcus sp.
ACCGCCATGGGGCTGAGCAATAATGTGATAGACGGCGCTATCCGCATAAGTCTGTCCCCGGACAACACGCCGGAGCAATGCGAATATGCCGCGAAGATTCTCGTTCGCGAGATCAAAAACCTGTACGCGATCCACAGCCGCGCGCGCAGGCCGGGTAAACAGGGCTGATATAATGTCGGACAAACAGGTCTGACAGAAGATTGGACAAAATGTCGGCCAAAACAGGTCGGATAAAAAGGAATGATTTGATGCAGAAGATCATACTGGGCAGGATCGGCGAGATCGCCCTCAAAGGATTAAACAGATCCACGTTCGAACACAGGCTGGCGACAAACATGAAAAAGGCCATATCGGATCTCGGAGAAGCAGCCGTGCACTGGTCGCAGTCTCGCTATTTCGTCGAGCCCGCGGGCGATGATTTCGACGTTGACACCGCCGTTTCGCGCCTCTCGGGCGTGTTCGGACTCGTTTCCGTCAGCCCCGCGTGGGCAATGGACACCGACGCGGAGCAGTTCTTCTCCGCGGCCGTTGAAGTCGCGGGCGAAAAAGTGAAAAACGGCGCCGGGACGTTCAAGGTGGAAACGAAGCGCGGGCTCAAGAGCTTCCCAATGAATTCACCGCAGATATCCGAAGAGGCGGGAGGACGGATCCTCGACGCGTATCCGGAGCTCAGGGTGGACGTGAAAAATCCGGATTTCACCGTTTTCATCGAAGTGCGCGAGCGTTCTTACGTATATACGGAAATTATCGCCGCCCCCGGAGGAATGCCGACCGGATCAAACGGGAAGGCCTGCCTGCTTCTCTCCGGCGGTATTGACAGCCCCGTGGCCGGATATATGATCGGCAAACGCGGAGTAGCCATCTGCGCCGCGCATTTCTACAGCTATCCGTACACGAGCGAACGGGCAAAGGAGAAGGTCCTCGAGCTTGCGCGCATCGTTTCGCGGTTCACCGGGCCGATGAAGGTCATGGTCGTGCCGTTTACGGACGTTCAGCTGGCGATAATGAAGAACTGCCGCGAGGATTTCTCCACGATACTTCTCCGGCGGTCAATGATGCGCATTTCCGAACGGCTTGCGCGGAAAAACGGCTGCTCGGCTCTCGTTACGGGCGAAAGCGTCGGGCAGGTTGCCAGCCAGACCGTTCAGGCCATTTACTGCACGGACAACGCCGTGGCCAATATGCCGGTTTACAGGCCGCTGATCGGGATGGACAAAATGGAGACGGTTGATATCGCCCGGAAAATAGGCACGTTCGATACGAGCATCCAGCCGTACGAGGACTGCTGCACCGTATTCACCCCGAAGCATCCGAAGACCCGTCCGAATCTTGAGGAAGTGCTGAAAGAGGAGGCAAAATACGATTTTGCGGCTCTCGAAGAGATAGCGATACGCGACGTGGAGATCGTAAACGTGTAACCGCCGGCCGCGCGGAGACGGTCGGGAAGACGGTCAGGGAGGAAATCGAAATGATACAGGATCTGCATTCTCATACTTATTATTCGTTCTGCGGCAGGGACAAGCCCGAGACGATCGTCGAGGCGGCGATTTCCGGCGGAATACAGGTTTTCGGGATCTCCGACCACAATTACGGTATAGGCTACGGAAGGCTCGACGTTTTCCAGTCTCCCGACGCGCCGAGGTTCCGCGATACGTACGAGCGCATGCTCGGAAGGTATTACGATCATATCAATCTGATCCGTGAAAAATACAAAGACCGGATCGAAGTCAAGCGCGGCATAGAAATATGCACTCTGAACGACGGAGTGCAGTTTACGTCGCACAGCCTTCCGGACGCGGCGGACGTTTCGTATTTCGATTATTGTCTGCTTGAAAACGTCGATTCGTCGATATCCGTGACAGGCGGGGATATTTTCGCATACGCGAAGCGGTGCGGGACGCCTGCCGTCGGAATTGCCCACACCGACCTGTTCGGACATATACGTGCGCGCGGCGAGGATCCGTACGATTACTTTTCAAGGATGGCAGACGAAAATATTTTCTGGGAAATGAACGTGAGCTACGATTCCATCCACAATTACCGCGTCCACGGCTACATGACCGATTTTTTTGCCGATCCCGAAAAGCAGGATATAGTGCGCCGCTCGGGAGTGCGGGTGTCGGTCGGTTTCGACGGTCACCGCGTTGAGGATTATCTTCCGGAGCGCGTCAGGGATTACAACGCGAAGCTGGACGCGATGGGAATAAAAAAGCCGTTTGATAATTGACACGGGGCCGCTTTGGGTGTATACTCAAGCATGAATCTGTGCTTCGTGCCGGAGGCGCCGGCATACCGTTTTATGCCGGGACCGTACGATACAGGAGGAGAAAAGCATGACAAAAAAAAGATCCGTTGTTCTTGTAATATTGGCGATAGTGCTGACGCTGGGGCTGTGCGGATGCGCCGAGATCGAGAAGGCGAAATCCAACTGGACTCCGGCTCACGCCGATCCTAAAGTTCAGCCCAGACCCACCGCCACGGAAGACGTTCTGGTCGCTTTCGGCGCCTATCCCAACACCGTCGCTCCGTCGAACATGACAAACGTGTTCAAAGGGGTCGCCATAAACGCCGTTACGGGTCTGTGGGATGAGGTCAGGACCGATACGGAGAACGGATTTACTCTCGCATATTACGATCTTCAGAGCGGATATTACGTTTATCAGGAAACGAAGGACGGCGTGACGACGGAGAACAGGTACGCCAAAGAAGGCAATAAATACTATCTCGTTCAGGAGATCCAGTGGATCATTCTCGAGGATCTCGGGGACAGGTACGTCCTTGTTTCAAGAGAGCTTCTCGACGGAATACCCTTCAGCGACGATTATAATCAGACAACGTGGGCGGAGTCCTCTTTGAGAGCATGGCTCGGAGGAACCGGCGATTACGCGAGAGGCGGAACCAAATACGTTGAAAAATGGAATTTCTTCGACCGTGCTTTCACGTTGACGGAGCAGGCCGCTCTCAGGCTGGTCACAAATAAGACGCCCGGAAATGCGTCCTTCGGTACCGAAGGCGGCGGCGATGCCGAAGATTATATTTACATTCTCTCGCAGGATGAATGCGCGAAATATTTCGGCGATACGCTTTCAATGCAGGCGTCCGTCACTCCTTTCGCGGCAAAAAGAGGCGTTCTGGCCGAATATAAGACTCGCGGCGGCAGCTGGTGGCTGCGCGATCCGGGCATGAGCATGTCATTCCTCGGTGTAAACAGGAACGGCGATTTTGTTGAAGGCGGCTTCAGCCTGACGGATTCGTCCGTCGGCGTCAGACCGGTGATAGTTGTTGCGAAGGATGCCGTCAGAACGATCGACAATACGCTTCCGACCGCAGGACCTATCGAGACGCCTACGCCGAAGCCGACTGCCGTGGAGACTGTAAAGCCGGTTTGATATCCGCGGAGACGGCAGGAGCCGTACTGATCCCGCGTCAATTTTTATGATATTCTGATTTTATGATATTATGATATTCTGATATTCTGATATTCTGATATTCTGATATTCTGAATAATTCATATTCCATATCTTTTCTTTTACATTCTGAAGTATGAGCTGCAGAATGTTTGAACAGCCGCCGAACGGACCGTCGCTTTGCGCCAGATCCGAAGGCGGCTGTTTTTTTGGAACAAGTGATGCATGCTGCCTGCTCCGGGAAATACCGGGAAATACCCGTAAACACCGGTGAATACCGGTAAATAAGTTGCCCGGGCAATACCCGGCAGTCCGGACCTGAAACCCGTGAAACCCGGGTCTGTCCCCCGTTGCACCGTTGAGGGGGACAGTGGAGAAGATACCGGTGTCTGTCCCCGGTTGCGGGCTCTCTACTAAACGGAGAATTACGGAAAATAACGGGAAATAAGTTCAGAAAAGCATTTTGATTACAGGGCTTCCGGTGTTTCGGGAATCAAAGCAAGAGAACCGGAAAAACGGCGGCAACCCGGGTCTGTCCCACGTTGCACCTTGTCCCCCGTTGCACCTGCCCCATTGTATTCTCCGCCGAAGCCGGACTGCGCTTAAAAAGCTTAAAAGCTCATTGCAACATCCGGCCGAACGCGGTATAATCGGAGCGGTGTTCTTCAAAGGAAAGAAGAGAGAGGAGTCCGCCGATGCAAACACGTTATAAATCCATATTGACGGCCGGAAGGCTCATGTTGTCCGGAAGGATCATATTTTTTATACTTGCGGTTGCCTGCATAGCCGGCGCGTTCGCCGGCTGCGGACCGAAAACACCCGGCGGGCAGCCTCCCACCGGGCGGCAGGCGACGCCGGAACCGACAGCCGTTCCGGAGGAACTTACCGTTCCGGAAAATATCGAATTATCGGGCGGCGCGCCGGCAAGGGACGTCATCCGGGAATCGGGGGTCAAAATGGTCAGAAGATATTACAGAAAATCATACGTTGTTGCCGTCCCCGTGGGAAAACACTACGGCTTCTGGGGCCTTGCCAAAGCCGAGCTCAGCAGGGAAGGCGATTCTTTTGTCTCACAAAAAGTCGGAGACAGGATCTATACGACGGCATTTTTTATTGCCAACGCCTTCGGCATGAGACTCTTGCAGGACGACGTGCACGCCGAATTCACCGTGCCGGAAAAGCTTTCGATCCGCTATGAAGCCGGAATTGCAAAAGTCAGCGTTAACGGCGCCGAATATCCCTCATATCCGGCTCAGAAAAGCGGCAGCCACATATACATCGACTGCGAAAGCTTCGCTTCCATACTCGGCTATAAAACGTATTTTGACGACGCGTCCGGGATCTTTCTCATGTACGCCGAGGATATCGCCGAAGACGTCGTCGCCGACCCCGCCGCGCAGATCGACCTCTACAGGGAACGTATCGACCTGTACGAAAAAGTTGTATTCAACGTTGACGATGTCGAATGCGACACGACGGGGGCCGGGCTTTACGAGCCTGTTCCGTTCGACGAAAGACAGGTGGGGATCGCGTATACCACGTGGTTCAGACAGGGCTACGTCTGGGGAAAGAACAAGACGTGGGATCTTCCGATGCTCGGCCAGTACAGATCCGAGGACGAAGATATTATTTATCAGCACGGAGTGTGGCTTGCAAACGCCGGAGTCGACTTCGTATTCGTCGACTGGTCGAACAATATCAATTACGATCCGGAAACGATGCGAAAGGCACGCGACGATTTCCGCACCATCGAAGAGAGCACGGAACTGCTGTTCAAAGTGTGGTCAACGATTCCGGGCGCCCCGAAGATCTGCATATTCACCGGTCCGGGCCACGTGCAGGAACAGGCAGACTGCCTGGCGAACGGCCGCATGAAAGCCAAAAACGACCAGATCTACGAAACATTCGTCGCCGACCCCGAATACGGCAAAATGTATTATTATTACGAAGGAAAGCCGCTGCTCATCTGCTACGGGGCGACGCCCTCGTTTGCGTCGTCACCCGACGAATATGTTGACGACCGGTTCACGATCCGCTGGATGACCGGATACGTCGGACAGCAGGGAAATCTTCACGACAAAGAAACAAAAGTGTCTTCGTTCCACTGGAGCTGGGAGGAGCGCGGCGCCCAGACGTTTGCGGTGCATAACGGCAGACCGGAGGCAATGACGGTCGTCGCGGCGTGGAGAAAGCAGGGCAAGGAAGGCGGAGCCGGATATATTCCGGCGGGTCTGCGCGACGGAGGCAATACGTTCAAAAAGCAATGGCAGCGCGCGGATCTTATCGGGCCGAAATTCGCGTTGATCGTTTCTTTCAATGAATGGTCTCTCGGGGAGCAGGTGTCGTTTGAAAACAGCAAGGACATCGAACCGTCGGCACAGCTCGGATCGCTTTATCTCGACATCATGGCCGAGCAGATAAAGAAATTCAAGGGTCGCTGACAGCGAAAACGGCACGCTGAAACGCCACCGCCGGACGCTCTCGTCAAGCTTCTCCTTCACGGCGCTCCTTCACTGACTTGATTCTTGACTTGATTCCGTCATGATAGTAGAATGAACAGGATCTTATAATCCTATAATGGAGGTTGAATATGAAAAAAAGAATTATTTGTCTGCTTCTGGCTCTCGCCATATGCGCCGTTTCGGCCGTCGTTCCGGTTTTCGCTGCGGAAGCGCAGGGCGAACCTGAAAACGTGGCTCTTGAAAAGGAGATCGAATGTATATCGGAAATTCCTTCCGACTTTGCCGACCTGAACAATCCGCCGTGGTTCAGCAAGTACAATCTGGTCGACGGAGAGCTTCCCGAAGTCCCGCTCGCCAATATTCCCACCGATCTCGCCATCTGCTGGTACGGAGCTTCCGTTGCGCAGGAGACGGATCTTTCTATTATCATCGACCTTGAAGACGTTTATACGCTTTCAAACGTCAAGCTCTGGCCAACAAACTTTCTCATAGGAGAGAATCTGCCTTCCGATTTCGAGGTTTTGGTTTCGGAAGACGGCGAGGACTGGGTATCGATCGGAGCGGAAACGGGACGCAGCGGACAGAAGACGGATCCGTTCGTATACGAAACGACCGAGAAGGCTGAATACGTAAAGGTACATATCACCAAGGCGAGCAAAGTGCACGATCCGAATTTCTACTATTCGGGATTCGGCGAGATCGAAGTATTCGCCGTTCCGGTAGCTAAAACGCCGAAGCCCACGGCGAACCCGACTGCAAACCCGACCGACGTGCCTGCTGCGACCGACGTGCCCGCTGCGACCGACGTGCCCGCTGCGACAGACGCGCCTGCTGCGACCGACGCTCCCGCTGCGACTGACGCTCCCGCTGCGACTGACGGGGAATACGACGGCAGCAAAACGGAAGCTCCCGGCGCTCCCGCCAAATCCGGGCCGAGCGCGGGACTCATAATCGGCATCATCGCCGGTGTCGCCGTGCTGGCTGCTGCGGTAGTTGCCTGCGTCATACGGATGAAGAAAAAGAAATAAACCAAAACAGATTTTATCTTTCACTGATCTGAAACGACATTTCGGCAAAGAGGAGAAACAATGGTCAGATTATACGATTCCGGAGTTATTTGGAAAAACGGAAGACCGGAAGAGGCGGATGCTTCCGCCGATATAAAGAACAGGGAAAAAACCATCGCCGGCAGGATCCTTGCGAGTCACAGGACCGGTACGGCAACTGACAGTCAGGACCGCGGCGGCGGAAAAATCAGTCTGAAATTCGACGCGCTCGCGTCTCACGACATAACGTACGTCGGGATAATACAGACTGCCAGAGCCAGCGGGCTTGAGGAATTTCCCGTTCCTTACGTATTGACGAACTGCCATAATTCTCTTTGCGCCGTCGGCGGCACGATAAACGAGGACGACCACAGATTCGGTCTTTCCTGCGCGAAAAAATACGGAGGCATTTACGTGCCTCCGCACGTTGCCGTCATTCACCAGTACATGCGCGAGATGTTCGCCGGATGCGGAAAAATGATCATCGGCTCCGACAGCCATACGAGATACGGCGCGCTCGGAACGATGGCCGTCGGCGAAGGGGGACCGGAGCTCGTAAAACAGCTTCTCGGACGCCCTTATGAAGTCGCCGATCCGGAGATCGTCTGCGTCTATCTTGAAGGCAGTCCCGCTCCGGGGACCGGTCCGCAGGATGTCGCCATCGCTATCATAAAAGCAACTTTCGGAAACGGATTCGTAAAGAACAAGGTCATGGAATTTACCGGACCGGGCGTGAAGTCTCTCAGCGTCGAATTCCGCATCGGGATCGACGTGATGACCACGGAGACGACCTGCTGGTCGTCCGTCTGGCAGACGGATGAAAAAGTAAAGGAGTATCTCGGGATACATGGCAGAGCGGGGGATTACGCGCCGCTGGAGCCCGAAGAAGGAGCTTATTACGACAGTCTGATCCGGCTCGATCTTTCGGCCGTCAGACCGATGATAGCGCTTCCTTTTCATCCGAGCAACGCTTTTACCGTCAGGGATTTCCTCGCCGACGCGCCCGATATACTCCGCGAAACGGAAAAGGCGGGCCAGAAGCAATTCGGCGCCGCCGTCAGGGACGGAGCGCTTACTTCCAAATTCAGGGACGGAGCGTTCTACGCCGATCAGGGCGTCATTGCCGGATGCTCCGGAGGAACGTTCGAGAATATCCGCCGGGCCGCCGGTATTATCGGCGGCGGCAATATCGGCACGGGAGCATACTCGCTTTCAATCTATCCGGCGAGCGAACCGGTCTATCTTGAACTCATGAAAAACGGGGCGCTGGCAGCTCTTACACGCGCGGGCGCCACCGTGCGTTCGTGCTTCTGCGGACCGTGCTTCGGCGCCGGAGACGTGCCCGCCAACAACTCTTTCAGCATAAGGCATACCACGAGAAATTTCCCGAACAGGGAAGGCTCCAAGCCGGGAGAGGGGCAGTCCGCGTGGGTCGCGCTGATGGACGCCGCCTCGATCGCAGCGACGTCTCTTCACGGAGGAAAGCTTACTCCGGCGGACGAGGTCGCGGAAGAAGCGTACGGCTCCGGCGCGCAGGATTACAGATTTGATGAAACCGTTTACTCGAACAGGGTTTATAACGGCTGGGGAAGACCGGACCGCGACGCGGCGCTCGAGTTCGGCCCGAATATTTCCGACTGGCCTGCGATGGAGGCGCTCGGTGACGATCTGCTGCTCATGGTCTGCTCCGTTATCTGCGATTCCGTCACAACCACCGACGAGCTGATACCGAGCGGGGAAACGTCGTCGTACCGCTCGAATCCGGAAAGGCTCTCCCGCTTCGCTCTGTCGAGAAAGGATCCAGGATACGTCGGCAGATGCCTCGAGATAAGGGGCAGGGATCTGCCGTTTTCCGATACGGGCATAACGCCGACCGGAAGGGTTCAGTCCGGCAGCGTCATCTGCGTCAGAAAACCGGGCGACGGCTCCGCGAGAGAGCAGGCCGCGTCCTGTCAGAAGGTTCTGGGCGGGCTAGCCAACATTTCGGAAGCGTACGCTACGAAACGTTACAGGAGCAATCTGATAAATTGGGGAATGCTGCCGTTTACGCTTCCGTCCATCGACGGCGCGGGATTTGAAAACGGCGACCGCATTTACGTTCCCGGCATCAGGAAGCTTATAGAGCAGTCCGGAGAGCAGGAGATCGGCCCCGTAAAAGCCGTTCACATCCGCTCGAACGGCGAAAAGAAGGAGCTCGAGCTGTCGCTCGGGATCCTGAGTGAAACCGAAAAAAAGATCATCCTTTCCGGATGTCTTATAAATTATTACAACGAAGGAAAAAACAGCAAATGAAAAGAAACAACGCTTTTTATATAGTTCTGACAATTATTCTGACGGGAGTGATCATTATGTCCGGATTATCTGCCGGATGCGCCTTGAACAAAGCGGAAACACCGGCTCCGGAAACGAAGGCGCCTGAAAATAAGGCCGAAAATCCGGTAGCCACGATCGTCGTGAAGGATTACGGCACCATTGTGCTCGAGCTCTATCCCGACGTCGCGCCGATAACTGTAAGCAATTTCATCACGCTGGCAAACAGCGGCTACTACGACGGACTCATTTTCCATCGCGTGATAAGAGGATTCATGATCCAGGGCGGTGACAAGACGGGCACCGGCTACGGATTGACCGAATATACGATAAAAGGTGAATTCGCCGCAAACGGAGTCGAAAACAACATAAAGCATCTTCCGGGCGTTATATCGATGGCGCGCGCGAACGGCAACGATACGGCCTGCTCGCAATTCTTTATCTGCTCGGGCACGGCGGACTGGCTCGACGGTAAATATGCCGCTTTCGGCAGAACGCTCGAAGGCCTTGAAGTCGTGATGGCCATCGAGAAGGTCGAGACCAACGGCGCAAACGACAGACCGTTCACGAACGTCGTTATGGAATCGGTCAGAGTCGATACGAAGGGTGTCGATTATTCTCAATACGAGAAGATCAGCCGCTGAAGCCGCTCTGAGGAACGCTGTAAATAACGGTGATGAAAAGCACGGGTCCGGCGGAGCTGCTTGAAGGCACGCTTAAAAGAACGGAAGAGATCCCGGCGCGATTGATATTTTTCCATATCGGAGTCGCTATTATTTCGCTGCCGGTGACGGGCAGCGCGTCGGCACTGACCGGCGTGCTTGTGCTGTTGCTGCCTGTTGCGACCGTCGTGAGGACAGCCACGCTGGCTCTGTTCACATTCCCTGCGATGACGTTTCACCGGAGGAAGACCGCGCTTCTCGGCGCGGCCGGGCTCTGGCTCGTCTGGCAGAGCTTCGCGAGCGGTAGATTTACCGAGGGTATCATTTCTCTCCTCCTGTTCGGCGGCGCGGCGCTCCGGATGTTTTTCAAATATGAACGCGGGGACGGAAACGCGATAAAAAACGACCGGTACACTTACGTGTTCAGGATGCTTTCCGCCCTTTTGCTGTTTTCGCTCGTTTTTATATTTTTCATCGAATTCCTTCAGACCGGAGATTTTCTGACGCCGTTCGCTTCGATGTTTTCGAGGCCTGACGCGCTGGGCTGCAATCTGATCTATTTTACGTCCATCGGATCGTTCGTTCTCTGGATAAGGCGCCCTGCTCTCGGCGGAACTATCTATCTGCTCGTCTGGACGGGCTTCGGGGTGGCGTCGCTGTTCAAGAATATGAATATTTACGAGCCGGTGCTCCTTCCCGACTTTTTTCAGATATTCGAGGGGATCTCCGCCGCCGTCGACATCCTCGGCATATTCGGGACCATAGCCGTCGGCGCCGCGATCGCCGGGGCAATTGCCGGCCTTGTTATGCTCGGGAGAAAATGCCGGAAGCAGAAATTCAGCAAACGCGTGGCTCTGATCTCGGGCTTGTTCGCCGCGGCGCTGATCGTGTGCGGACTGCTGTCAACGTTCCTGCCGTGGATGGATTTCACGGGAACGTCGCCGCGCGAGGTATTCAGCAGAAACGGATATATCTACAGCTTCATTACCACCGGATACCGCGTGATACGGACGAAGCCGGGGAGGTACGAGCAGGGTCAGGCGGGCGAGATCATTGAGCTCATCCGGAAGGAAGCGGAAAAATATGACGATAAAAACGCCGGCATCGGAAACATTGTCGTCATCCAGATGGAATCGTTCCTCGATCCTCTGCGGATCGAAGGCGCGGAATTTGAAAGAGATCCGATACCCTTTATTCGCTGGCTCTCCGAAAACTACACGTCGGGCATGATAACCGTACCGATATTCGGCGGACAGACCGTTAAAAGTGAATTTGAGTTTCTGACAGGCTTCGATATCTCGAACCTGCCTTACGGGTACAATCCGTACACGCTTTATCTGAATTCGACCGCGGTCGACTCGTTCCCGAGATATCTTCGCGGGAACGGATTCGCAACGTGGGGGATACACAATTATCAGGGCGAATTTTTCCAGCGCGATTTTGTTTACAGGAATCTCGGCTTTGACCGCTTCGCATCGTACGAACTGATGTCCGGGGTGAAGAAGAAGGAAGGAAGCATCTGGGCCGACGATTCCGTTATCCTCGACCAGATCAAACTTGCGGTGGAAAGCGGGCGCAGTGAGAAAAATTTCATATTTGCCGTGACCGTTCAGACGCACGGGGCGTATCCTGTCCTCGAAGCCGACGAGTATCCGTTGAAGATCTCGGGAATAGAGGATGACGTACTGGCGGGAAAGCTCGCGTATTACGCCGGACAGCTCGAACAGCTCGACGCCAACGTCAAGGCGATATGCGAATATTTCGCCGAATCGGAAGAACCCACGGTGGTGCTTATGTACAGCGACCATCTCCCGACGTTTGCCATCGACGTGCCAGGCATTCCTTCCGAGAACCGCTTCACCGTTAATTTCTACATGTGGGACAATATCGGGCTCGAGAAGGAAACTCCAGACGTGATCGAGCTGAGCTCTCTCAGTACTTATCTCTGCGACCGGCTGGGCCTCGGCGGCTCGTTCATGAATCATTACCACCGTCTGTACGACGCCGGCGCGGACAGCGAAACGTTCAGCACCGTGCAATATTTCAAGATGTTTGAAGAGCCCAGGGAAACGGCGTTCTCAAACGACACCTACGAGATGGGCTTTTCGGAGCTGTCCATCGGGAGCATAGAATACGACAGCGCAGCCGATACGCTCACGGTACACGGCAAGGGAATGACTGACAACACGTATCTTTGCGTCAACGGCAGGATGTACGACGCCGAATATATCGATCCCGAAACGATAAAGCTGACGGGACTCAAAAGACCGCTGACTCAGGGGGACGAGATCACTCTGAGGATAGTGGGAGAAAAATACGGGCGCGTGCTCAAGGAGAGCGGCATATATGAATGGGGCTGAATACATAATCAGAAAGCTTATATCGAACGGTACGGAAACCGTGTTCGGATATCCGGGCGGAACGGTGCTTTCCGTTTACGATTCGCTTTACAGGCACAGGAACGAAATACGCCATATCAGAGCCTCACATGAACAGGGTGCCGCCCATGCCGCCGACGGATATGCGAGAGTAAGCGGACGGGCCGGCGTATGCATCGCCACCTCCGGTCCGGGAGCGACCAATCTCGTGACGGGCATTGCCAACGCGTACATGGACTCGGTGCCGGTCGTTTTCATCACCGGCAACGTCGAACATACCCTGATCGGCACCGATTCTTTTCAGGAGGTCGACATATGCGGCATGACCCTCGGCGTCACGAAGCACAGCTGGGCGGTGCGTGACCGCGAAACGCTGATCCGCGCGATGAATTCCGCTTTCCGCGTGGCGTTTGAAGGGCGGCGCGGTCCGGTTCTCATAGACGTTGCAAAAGATATTCTCGAGACGGACGAAAAGGCATACGAAGAAGATATTATCCGCTCCGCGGACGGATCGCCGTTGGCAGAGCACGTTTTGCCGCGAAGCGCCGGATTCCGTGAAGAGACCCGCGCGGCGGCGTCCCTGATCGGTTCTTCCGTGAGACCGCTTATCATCATGGGCGGAGGCGCGAGGCGGTCGGGCGCGGAGAACGCCGTGAGCGAGCTGGCGAAAAGGCTTGGCGCCCCAGTGTGCGCCACTCTCATGGGGACGGGAGCTCCTGTCGGCGTGCCGGAAAACGACTGGCTGGGCCTTCCGGGACTCATGGCTCATCCGCGCCTTAAAAGAGCGCTGGAGCTCTGCGACGTGATCGTAGCCGTCGGCGCAAGGCTCAGCAACAGAGTCGTCGACCCGGCTATGTTTCAGGAAGACACGAAAAAACTTGTTCAGATCGATACCGACAGGGCGGAGATCAACAAAATAGTCAAGGCGGACGCGTTTATAGAAGGAGATGCGTCGGAAGCGCTGAAAGCCGTTCTGGAATTGCTTCCGGCTGAACGACGGAAGAGCTGGCTGCCTCGCGGCGACGGCAACGGCGATTTTAGCGGTAACGGTAATGCCAACGGCGGCGGAAGCGGTAATTGTGACGGTAATGGCGACGGCAACGGCGACGGAAAGGCGGTCTTTCCGTCAGATAAACCTTTTGCCGCCGCGCTCGAAGCGGTAAAGGAAGCCGCGGGAGAGCATCTTTGCGTATGCACGGACGTCGGACTCCACCAGCTTTACACCGCAAGACTTTTTCCGTTCGGGAAGAACGATATTTTCGTGACGAGCGGCGGACTCGGCACGATGGGATCCGGACTGGGCGCCGCTATTGGCGCCGCCGCTGCGGCCCCGGACAGAACGGTGCTTCTCATCACGGGCGACGGGGGCTTTATGATGGATATGAACGAGCTCGAGGTCGTCGCGCGTGAGAGGCTTCCCGTCATCGTAATAATCATGCGGAACGACAGCCTCGGAATGGTGCGCGAGATGCAAAAAAAACAATGCGGCAGGAGATACAGTCAGACCTCCTTAAGCCGCAGGGTCAGCTTTACGAAGATCGCCGGCGCGTTCGGCATAACGGGCAAAAAGGCCCGCGGCGTCGGGGAGCTTGCCGCCGCCGTCAGGGAAGCCCGTGAAAAGGGGATCCCGGCCGTGATAGAATACAGACTGCAATATGAGGGGTGCTGAATATGCTGAAAACGATATCCATACTTGTTGACAACGAAGCGGGCGTGCTTGCGCGCGTAACGAATCTCTTCAGCCGCAGGGGCTACAATATCGACAGCCTTGCCGTCGGAACCACCGACGACCCGGCCGTGTCGCGCATCACCGTGCGCGTTGATTGCGGCGAACGGGTGCTCGAGCAGATCATTTATCAGGTCGGAA
>CADBOE010000215.1 GCA_902796205.1 uncultured Ruminococcus sp.
ATGATTCAGACGAAGTCATTACCGAAAAGGAAGAAATTACGAATGTCGGACCTGACGAATATCTGATCGCAGGTCTGACTTCGATCGAAACGGTAAACGAGCAGCTCGGTATTTCCATACCGGATGATGAATTCGGTACCATGAGCGGATTCCTGATAGGCATCCTCGGTCAGATTCCGGAGGAAAATTCGCATCCCGAGGCTGATTTCAATAATCTGCACTTCAGAGTCGAAGAAAGCAACGACAGAATAATCACGTTACTGAGACTGACCGTAAGACGCGGATCAGACGCCGTAGTCGAATAAAAAGAACGTTTTTATCATTACCGCCAGCACGAGCAGAAGAAGATAATACAGCCGGAAGACGACCTTCGTAAAAGTATTGTTCAGCCCCTCCCTGCCGTTGTACGTACGGATAAAAGGAAGAGAAAGAAGCATTCCGGGCATACAGTAGTTGCGCGTGATCTCGTCGGAAAAATGCGTCCTGTATCCCGGATCAAATTTCTGGAAAAGAAGCGAAACGGCAAAGATCACCACGGAAAAAGTCACGACGAAAAATGATATTTTCGTGAAAGTATAGTTAGAAAAAAGATACTTCCGTCTGCTCATGGCCTCCAGCCGATCTTTGTCGTTGCCGGCGGCGGCGTTGAGATCTTTGCCGTCCTGCTCTTTTCTGTAAATGTGTATTGCATAAACAAGTATCGGCATATACGGCGCGAACTCCATACCGATCAGGAACGATATAGCGCAAAGGAAGGCAACGCAGAATATGCGCTGGTTTTTCGTTTTCATCCTGTCATAGAACATCAGCGCGCCGAAGCAGAAAAAGCCGGTGAGCGCCATACTGAAATATGACCGGATATCGCTGAGATTTTTCTGGTTGTAAAAAGCAAATCTGTAAGGAACAGCGCAGAGAACGGCAATTATCAGATTGCGGACAAGGAACGCCGTGGGCTTCGAATGATGCCTGTACGCCTCCGCGCACAGCAGAGCGAAAACGGGCAGACAGGAATAACCGACGAGCCCGAGTATTATCACAAGCGGATAATACGTGACGATGCCGGAAAAAGCGGTAACGTAGCACGTGAGTCCGGCGAGCGCGACACATCTCAATATGAAATGATCGATCCCGGCCGGTTTTATGCTGTTTCCAGATGAATCAGGCGCCATTTTAAAAGATCCTTCCGATAATCATTTGTTTTTCCTGTATATCCACGGCTCGAGCAGCAATATAGCGGAAAGCACCAGCATATATACGGCGAGAGAAGGATATTCGGAAAGATTCAATACGGAGCAGAGCTTTATAAAATATACGCCGAACAGCGTGTTGATGACCGCGAATATCAGTACCCACCACCAGCGCCTGATCTCGAGCGCGCTGAGCTGGATCGCAGCGCAATACTGGGAAGCCGCCATAAAAAACGCGAGGAACGAATAAACGAGAACGTTCATATCGAAATTGATCATCGGAATAAAGAAAATGATTATGCTGAAAACAGCCATGAAAAAGGCGTTCTGCAGCATCCATCCTGGGCGGAAATACATTCTTCTGTTCACTCCGAAAGAAATGAAACATATCAGCGCAACGGTGGCGAAAACACCGCCGACCAGCAGCTCGTTCTCGCGGTCAGTCTTAAACGGATTGACAAGCATCAGAACGGCTGCGCCCGCAAGCACGGCCGATGCAAGAACAAGCAGATTTCGGGCTATTTTCGCGCTTTTGTTCATTACTTTCCTTCCCTTTTCAGCATTTCTATTCTTGCGTTGTAGCTGTCCCTGCACATGTCCTCGATGCCGTGAAGAGCTTTGAAGCCGAGCAGGCGGAAGGCTTTTGACGTATCGGCATAGCACTCCGCGATATCGCCGTGACGTCTTTCGGTGACGATATACGGGATAGATACGTTGTTCACCTTCTCGAACGTTCTGATAAGTTCAAGGACGCTGTATCCCCTCCCGGTGCCGAGATTGATTTCTTCGGCAAAATGTCCGCTGCAAAGGAATCCGACAGCCTTCACGTGACCCTTGGCGAGATCGACGACGTGTATGTAGTCGCGCACGCCAGTGCCGTCGGCGGTGGGATAATCATCGCCGAATACGGTCATATTTTTTATCCTGCCCAGAGCCGTGTCGATGATTCGCGGCATGATATTGTTCGGAATCCCGTTCGGGTCCTCGCACAGCAATCCGCTCGGATGGCCGCCGACGGGATTGAAATATCTGAGCATAATAATGGACCATTCGCCGTCGGACGCGTAAAGATCCCTGAGAATGTCCTCTATTATCAATTTCGTGCGCCCGTACGGATTGGTCACGGACAGCGGCTGATCCTCGGTGATCGGCACCTTTTCAGGGTCTCCGTAAACGGTGGCGGACGAGCTGAAGACGAGCTTTTTCACGCCGTGAGCGCGCATGACCTTCAGGAGATTGAGCGTTCCGGTGATATTGTTGTCGTAATAAAGAAGCGGTTTTTCGACCGACTCTCCGACGGCCTTGTAGCCGGCGAAATGTATCACGGCGTCAATGTCGTTTTCGTCGAAAATCCTGTTCATCGACGCCAATGAAGTCATATCAGCCTCGTAAAATTTCAGCTTTCTGCCCGCGATCTTTTCGATACGTTCAAGAACCGACGGCTTGCTGTTGTAGAAATTGTCAAATACGACAAGATCGTATCCGGATTCGAGCAGTTCTACGCAGGTATGGCTTCCTATAAATCCGGCGCCGCCGGTAACAAGGATCTTCAAAGCAATGACCTCCAGGCAAAAAATCTCCCATTTCTATTTTACTCATGAACAAACGGTTAATCAAGTATGAAATTAATTAGGCTCTACTCCCAATTTCGTAGCGGATTTGGACAGGCGAGCTGAAGTTTGGCTGCAATCAAATAGATCATGGACGAAAAACCGTCA
>CADBOE010000216.1 GCA_902796205.1 uncultured Ruminococcus sp.
ATAGTTGAATCGGTTTTTCATCCATACAGATGACAGGATAATCCTCATCATAGGGACGTGCATAAACTGATAAAACATCTTCCATCGTTGCCACAAAAGCGCTCGACGCTTATCTGAAACCGCTGAATATCGATCTCGGAAACGTTTACAGCGGTGCTCTTCAGGCAGGAATGATAGGCGGAAGGCTGTATATGGTGCCCAGGAAGATCGCCGAACAGGTGCTTGTCTACAACGCCTCAATGCTGCAGGCGGCCGGCATCACTTTCGATAATATCAACGCACAGCCGTGGGACGTCTTCAAGGATATATGCAAACGCCTGACCGTCGTTGAAAACGGCACCGTAAAGAGCAGCGGCGCCGGACTGATGATCGAACGCAGCGCGATATTTCAGATGTTCCTGCGCGGATTCGGCGGCAAGTGGATAGACAGCGTCGAGCATAAAGTATATCTTGCGAGCAGCAATGAAGTCATGTACGGGATCAACGAAATAGTTACGGGTATCAGGGAAGGCTGGCTCTATCCCGAAGGCATGGGCGATATAGTGAACGTCAATTACGCTTTCTCGGCGGGCGACACAAATATTTCAAGCGTTTGCTTCAAGACGTTCGGAGCGATGTCGTGGCTGACGCGTGTCGGCAACGCTTACGACGCGCTCGGCCTCGCTTGGGATTTCTGTCCCATGCCGGCGTTTCCGACACATTAATATTTCTACCGGAGCTACGGGCTATGTTGTCTATAACGGCACGGTCAACCCCGATACGGCCGCGGCGTTCGCACTGTTCTTCCTGACCGAAGAAGGTCAGCGCGCATCTCACAGTCAGACGGGAGGAAGCGTCCCGCTCCTGAAGACGCTGGCTGAGGAAGATTTCTGGATGGGACGCGGTACAAATTGGGAGGATAAGAATTATTCGGTATTCGTCGCTTATCCGGATTATACGGCTCCGGCTTCGATATACAACCAGGCTCCCGGTGTGATCGCCGACATGTTTTCCGGCGAAACGATGCGGTCTATTCTTGCAAATATCGTGAACGGTCAGAAGGATGCGCAGACGGCTTTCAGAGAATTTGAGACGCTGGTCAACGAGAAATGGGCCACGGTATTATTCTGAGGCACAGATGCAACAAGAGTTTATAACCCGATCCTTCACAACAGGAATATAGATAATGACCGAAAATATTTTTTGGTCGGGAAATGCAAGGCGGGACGGCAAAACCAGTTGCACTATTTTCGTCGATAATTTATAATCATACGGGGGCCGGATATAATTGCCGCCGCTCTAACGACAATTCACGGAGGAAAGAAACATGTATTGCAAACATTGCGGACAACCACTTAACGACGGAGTCACTTTCTGCACAAATTGCGGGTCGCCTGTCGGCGGACCGGAAAATTCAGAAAATCAGGAAAACCGTTCGAACGCCGGTCAGCAGACCTTCACGGAAAACGTAAACACAAGCACAAACACAAACGCTTCGGGCTTCGTTCCGACCAAAAGAGAGATCGCCATCAATATCGTGCTCTCGATCGTCACCTGCGGTATTTACGCATACATCTGGATGTATTATATCAACGAGGATATGGGAAGGGTTTCCGGCAGAACCGAGATGAGCGGAGGAATGGTGGTCCTGCTCTCGATCGTAACGTGCGGTATCTACGCCATGATCTGGGCCTTCCAGCAGGGTCAGAAGGTGGATGAGCTTAAAACGAGAAACAATATTCCCTCGTCCAACACGAACGTGATCTATCTTCTTCTCGCGATATTCGGTCTGTCCATCGTCGTACTCGGACTTGAGCAGAACGAGCTGAACGCCATTGCCGACGGAAGATACAAAGCCTGATCGAATGCACGCCTTCATGAAGGAACGTTTCGCCCTGTTCTCCGGAAGAATCAGATCCTTTTTCGGCAAGCGCAAAAGGGTACTCGTTCTGTTCATCATACTCGCGGCGGCAATAGCCTATTTTATGATAACCTATTTTGCCGGGATCGGTATCCCGTGCATATTCAGGACCGTCACAGGCTTTTGCTGCCCGGGCTGCGGCGTGACGCATTTCGCGCACGATCTCGTACTTATGAGATTTTCAAAGCTGCCCGGCGACAATGCCGCTCTGACGGTTCTTCTGCCTTTATGGGCGGTCGTCGCGGTTGCCGTCATGTTCAGAAAAAACGATTCCTCGTCATGGCAGCGGCTTCCGTACGTCAGATTCGTTTCTCATTTCAGTATAATAGTATTGCTTGCATTCGGAATTATAAGAAATATTCCGTTTTTTGCTTTTTTGAATTCATAAGCGAACTGGAGATGAACGGCAGATGCTTAAACTTCCCGACGTATTTTCAGACGGAGCTCTGTTTCAGGGAGGCTCTAAAATCACCGTAAACGGTATCGCAGGAGCCGGAGAACGCGTAATTTGCGAATTTTCAAGAAACGGCAGGGTCGTCAGCGCCGGTTCCGCGGTCGCCGGCGCAGGCGGAAATTTTGCAGTCAATCTCAGCACTCCCGTTCCGTCGTTCGATGAGTATTCTTTATCCGTCCGTTCTCGTGAAGAAGAACGCAGGATCGAACGCGTGCTTTTCGGTGAGATCTGGATGGCGACCGGTCAGTCGAACATGGAGCTTCCGAACATTTTCATTCCCGGCCGCGACAGCCTCATGGAAAAGATCCGCGGCAAGAAGATCAGGGTATTCCACGTTTCGCATCTCGCCGGCGACGCCGATTTTCCGTGGGAGCCCGATATGTTCGTGAACGGATTCTGGGCTGACGCGGACAATACCGAAGCGATGATGGGCGTTTCCGCGCTCGCTCTTAAATTCGCTCAGTCGGTCTACGATCATCTGAATCCTGATATTAATGCCCGCAACGGCATTCCGTTCGGATTTGCAGACGTCTCGTACGGCGGCACTCCCATATCCGCGTGGCTCGACCGCGAAGCGATGCTTTCGGATCCGCTCATCAGATCCAGACTTGAAGCCGTAAATAATATTCCGGACGTCAGCACCTGGAATACAAAAGGGGCTGTAAATTTTCAGCAGGCGTCGTCGCAGTACAACGCAAAAATAGCGCCCGTTCTCGGAATGAGATTCCGCGGCATTTTGTGGTATCAGGGCGAGAATGAATGCGGCGGTGAATATTATCTGCGCTCCTATGAGGACTTTCTCAGATTTCTTCACGGCTTCTACCGCGACCGTTTCGCCGCCGATCCGGACCGTTTCATGCTTTTTGCCGAGCTCATTTACAACTGGGTGTACGGAGATTCCGGAGAATGCAACGTCGGTTATCTGAACGACGCGATAATACGCGCCGCTGCCGCGGAACCAGACAAATTTGCTTTCGTTCCTCTGTTCGACCTCGAACCCGAATGGTCTTTCAGCGCAAATAATCATCCGATCCATCCGACGCATAAATATCCTGCCGGAGAACGTCTCGCAAAAATAGTTATCGCGAACGTTTACGGAGAAGGGCAGAAAACGCCCGTCACGCTTAAGGAAGCGCGCGCTGAAGGAAATATCATGAAGCTTACGTTCAGCGGCGAGGGAGCTTTGCGGATCGACGGAAGCGTGACTCCGCACGTGAGATCATTGTATCTTGCCGGCGAGAACGGTATCTATCTGCCGGCGGAAATGAATATTACGGGCAACCATACGGCGGAAGTGCGGGCGGACGGCGTCGACCGTCCGGTAAACGCGGCTTATTGCTCGCAATCATTAGATCCCGGCGCGAATCTGTTCGGCGGCGATTATCCGGTGGCTCCGTTTTTCACGGACAGGGAGCGTCAGCTGAATATAGAAGCCCGGCCGTGGTACGACACTAATATCACGTCCGCGTGGGTCTCCAAGATACATGACGACGTGCCTGATATTTTCTACAGACCGGTGTGGCAGCCTCTCCCCGGAAGCGAGATATGCACTGACAGGGCGTTCAGATCCTCTGAGATCACGTCGCTCCGCGTCGCCGCCGACGACCTGAACGGCGGGGAGTTCGGCGCATTCGTACGGTCGTATTCCTACATGAAGCTCGATCTTTACCGCTTTTCCGGCATGACCGTCGATCTTTACAACATGAACGGTACGGCCGCGTACATAAGGATCATTACGGCAGGCGGCGTAATCGAATCTGAATTCAGACCCGCCGAGGGCGACTATGCTCTTTCGGACGGCTGGGGCCGCTACAGGGCTGAATTCGGCGATCTTTCCGCTGATGATCCGGTTGACCGTATGCAATTTGTATTTGTCTGTTCCGGAAAACCGTGCCGGTTCGTGAATATCGAAAGGCCGAGATTGTTTTTCTGATATTTCCGTGCAGCCCGCCGGTGCAGCCCGCCGAGGTTGAATTTCCGGCGGCGTTATGGCATAATATATACGACGAACATGCCGTATGCGCACGATTCGTCTGTTTATTTGTATGCCTGACAATGATATTTTATTTTCAGGCAGGAAGGAGATTCAATTATGAAAAAAATCAAGATTATCGCAATAGTTATGGCAGCAGTTCTTGCCGCATCTTTTGCAGCCTGCAAGGGCCCTCAGGATAAGAAGTCCGAAGATCCTGCAGGGACGGACGCCGTTTCCACCGACAACGCGGCAACCGATCCCGTTTCGACGGAAGCCCCCGCGACCGAAACCGCAATAGCGGAAACGGCCACGCCTGAAGGGCAGTCAGACGACAAGGCTTCATATTATGCAAGTTATCCCAAGAGCGATGACTTCGGCATAATGGGCAGCGGCATGAGAATTGAAATGTCCAAAGGCGATAAAAAGATCACGGCCGAGATTTATTCAAACTATTCCAGGTGGACTGCCGGCGACGACAGCATCCTGCTCGTGGTGAAAGACGGAAAAGCATATTATTCCGGATCCGTCATCAATATGGAAACGGGAGAATCGTCTTCCGCGGTCATTTGTGCAGATATTCCCGAGGGCCAGAATCCTCTTTCTTCTGAGTTTAACGAAATACCGATTAATGTTGAAGCGGTCACAAAATGCGAATATATTGCTACGATTGAAGTGTCCGGCGTGGAGTACGATTCCGTTAAAATGTACGTTGAAGATGACGGCGAAGACGGATCCGAACCCTCCGAAATGGTTCTCGACGCTCTCGTACATGCCGGGCAGAAGAAGATCCACCGGATCGAGGGCACGATGGGTGACGAAAGAATCGTCGTAATTTTTGACGACGCCGGCGCTGAAGTCGGCATTCCCGAAGGCGCCGCGGAAAGCACCTACGAAAATCTTGTAAGTGCTTACGGATTCGGTCTCTTCGGTATCATTGCAGCCGTAAGTGTCTGACGGCGGCGGATCAGATTTGTGTTTCATGCATACCGGCCGTGAAAATGAGTATATTTGATAAGCATAACAAGCGACGGATGAGAACGGCGGTTTTTGCGGCTGCCGTTCTCGCTTTGATCGTCGTGTCGCTGATGACTTTCCGTGACCCTTTCAAGGCGGATAACGTCAGCGCCTCCGCCGGATCATCCGCGGTTGACCCGGCGGAGGCGAAAGCAGAAAACGTCTCTTACAGGATCGCGCTGACGTCGGCAAACGGTTCCGGCACAGGTGCGCTCCTTGATACCGACCGCGCCAGCAAGGTCGTTTTCGACAACGCCGATACCCTCACGGCCCGTCTGAAAGAGGGAAGCGCTCTGAAGCTTCGCGGCGTGTATATCATTTGGGACAATATTCCCGGCAAGTGGATCTTGGGAACAGGGGGAACGACAGTCGTCTGCGGACAGCACGGTTTCATTCACGAATACGTCGATTTTCCGTCTCCCGCTGATGAAATAGTCTTTAAAATCCCGGCAGGAGCCGTGATGTGCGATCTTATCTTCTACAGCGAGGGCGTGCTTCCTGATTCGGTTCAGCGCTGGCAGCCTCCGTATGAACGCGCGGATTTTCTTCTTTTCCCGACGCACGGCGACGACGAGCATCTGTTTTTCGGCGGCATAATGCCGTATTACGGAGGTGAGCTCGGATACAAGGTCCAGGTCGCTTATATGACGAATCACGCGTTTACGGAAATGTACCGGGTGCATGAGCAGCTGAACGGGCTGTGGACGGTCGGAATCAGGGCTTATCCGTGCTTCGGAGATTTTGTAGACGAATATTCCAAAACGTTTGAAGCCGCCGCGGAGATGTACGGCGCAGACAACGTAGAGCGCTGGCAGGTAGAGATGATCAGAAGATTCAAGCCGTACGTTGTTGTAGGGCACGATTTCGAGGGTGAATACGGTCACGGCGCTCACAGGATCAACGGCACGATGCTTCAGAAGAGCGTTCCCGACGCCGCGGATCCCTCCAGATATCCGGAGTCAGCCGAAAGATACGGCGTATGGGACACGCAGAAATTCTACAGTCATCTGTACAACAGGGACAACGGCGTAATAATCGAGTGGGGAAACGTCTTTCTTTCAAAGTTCGGCGGCGTTTCAGCGCTTGAAATGGCCAAGAAAGGCTATTTATGCCACGATTCGCAGCAATGGACGAGCTTCCGCGTTATGACGGACGACTACGGAGACTGCAGGCAGTTCGGCCTTTACCGGTCAACGGTAGGGGATGACGAAGCTAAAAACGATCTTCTCGAGCACGTGATTTTTGAACCTGAGCCGACGGAAATACCGACTCCGGAGCCTACGGACGTACCTACGGAAATGCCGACTGATATTCACGAGCCGGGTTCCGCTGCGCCTTCCGGCGACACGGTAACCGTCTCTCCTTCGAGCGGCGATAAAGCGTCGCCCGAAAATGAATATACACCGGACGGTAACCTGAACACTCCGGAAACCGGTGCGACGGGTAAAAAAGACGGAAGCATAACGTGGCTGATCGCGCTGCTGGCCATATGCGTCGTTTTGCTGATCGGGTTTATTGTCATATTCTCTAAAAAACTAAAATTATAAAACAATTTCTCCGGCGGCGCGGTTAAATGCGCCGCATTTTTCCGTATATTATAATAATTGCTGCCGAACTATTCATTTATTGCTTTTTTTGTTCACCGCTTTACTTTTTGCTCTGTTTTGAATTATACTTCATGCATCGTGAGATCTGATCGCGCCGGCGTTCTACTAAATACCGTGCGTGCCGGATATTTCAACATATAAAGCTAAAACTATGATTTTGCGGGGTGGCTCATGAAAAGATTGAAGATCGGTTTATACAGCGCCGGACTGCGCGCCTACTGGGCCCAGTTTGACGGCCTCAGGGAAAGACTGGCCGGGTATAACGCCTTTATCGCTGATCGTCTTTCCGGGTTTGGCGAAGTATGCAATTTCGGTATAGTCGAAAACGCCGATATTTCAGAAAAAGCAGCCGATTATTTCAAAAGCAGCTGCGTCGATATTATTTTCCTTCACAGCGCCACTTATTTCACTTCAGATATGGTCGTTCCTGTACACAGAGCCGTAAAAGTTCCGTGTATAGTGCTCAATCTCCAGCCTTCGCCGCAGATCGATTATGACAGGACGGATACCGGGGAATGGCTCGCCAACTGCGGCGCGTGTCCCGTTCCGGAGGCTTCGAACGCTTTCGAACGCGCAGGTATTCCTTTCCGTTGCGTCAACGGCCTGCTCGGCCTTCCTGAAAGCCCCGAAAAAG
>CADBOE010000217.1 GCA_902796205.1 uncultured Ruminococcus sp.
TTCCGTTTTCGGCATTTTATCAATACGCATAAAACGCTTTCGCTATTTTACACATATTTCCGCAATGAGTCAAGGCTAACCGAAAAATAATAATACGGTCGCGCACGGGACGGCCCGCGTAAAAAAAAACGCTGGACAACCGGCGCAAAAAATGGTAGTATGCGAAAGAGGGCGGCGGAAAAAGCCCTTCTTGTTTCGCGGGTGTAGTTCAATGGCAGAATTCCAGCTTCCCAAGCTGACTACGGGGGTTCGATTCCCCTCACCCGCTTTTTTTATTTCCGCCGCCTTTTCCGACCGGCGCCGGCACAGGTTCAGAACAGTCTCTGCCCGCAGGCAACCGCAAACAACAAAAAAAGCAGGCCGTATGACCTGCTTGAAAGCTCTTAACCGGAGTCGGACCGGTGACCTCATCCTTACCAAGGATGCGCTCTACCTACTGAGCTATAAGAGCAATGCCGCGCCTTCGCAAAGCACAAAATGCATTATACATACGGCGCGGCGTGTTGTCAACCGTTTTTTTACCCGTTTTTTTACCGGCGTATATCCAACGGCGTATATCTGTCGCTGAGACCGCGATGACGGAAATGGCGGCAACGATACAAATAATTCTTTTTTTCAATAGTCGTCACTCCTTTGAAATAGTATTCCCGCGTTCCCGATGATCCTCAACAAACACCGCCACGATTATACCGTCCCTCCGGCTGCCGTCAAGAGAATAATGATCCGGGGCTCCGGCTGTTGATACGCAGTTGATACGAGCCCTGTTGATTCGTTTGCAGCAGGCTGTGCTGCCACCTGTTTTCCGCAGTGACGCATTGCGCGCCCCTTCGCTTGTTCAACGGCGAAGGAGCGCGCTCTGATGCGACGTTATGCGCGGTAAGCTATGCGCTGTTCCCGCGTCAGCGGCCGGATCTGTACGTCAGAATGATCTTTCCGATCGTGCTCGGGATCAGTGCGTAATCATCCGACCAGCCTGGCCCGTCTGTACAGAAGGAATCAGGACCCGTCGCCCCCGGATCCGCCGGAAGCTGATGGAGCGGTCCGAACAGATTCTTACGGCTCGGAACGAGCGTGACGTCTATATTCCTGCCTTCGTTTACCCATTCCGTGACGTCGGCTTCGTACGGATCCCAGCCGAGAACGATCTTGTCGGCGGCATTTATATCGCCGACAGGCGTTACCTTGACCAGGCTGCCGCTGTATGACGGTACCCTTATGATCACTCTGTCGCCTTTTTCGGGCTTTCTTATCTTTCCGAGATGGTACGTAAGGCATCCTGTATAGAACGGCATATTGTATTCGCAGAGATTTCCGTATCCGATCTTTTCGGGTCTGTCTGTGACGACGCACTTTTCCGGGCCGGTCCTCACGCCGAAGTCGCCGACGAGATAAACGGCCTCGATATTCGTCGTTCTCATGAAATCCGTACTCATTTCGAGCACGTTTTCCCCTTCACGTATCGTGCCGGCCGGAATCATCAGTTTCCGGAGACAATTATCTATCCAGAATCCGTCGCTGTCCCGGTGAACGAGCTTTACGCCGTTCAGCTGTATTTTCCAGTTTCCGGGTCTTTCGGCGGCGATAAACGTGTCTCCCGCCGGGATCTTCTCAACGTCGAATCTGAATCTAAGCCTGACTTCGCCGTATTTTTCCGTATAATTGAGTTTCGCGTACCACGGCTGGAGCATATTTCCGCCGCGGTGCTCGATCCCGATGATATCCCGGACGGCCCTGTCGGCCTTCAGCACCTCAAGAGGCTTCTGCCACTTCCCTTTTCCGAACCTGAATTCGGTCCTGTCGAGCACGAGCACGTTCGGCTCGTCGCAGGTATAGGACATGTTTCCGGCGAACGTTTTTACGTAAACCGTATTGCCTTCCGCCGGTCTTTCCGGCAGCTTCTCGCCGTCCGGCGTGACGACGAAAATTTTCTCTCCGCCCGGAAGAAGGTCGAAGGACACGAGATATTCGCCGCCGGCTTTCGTATGACGCACTCCGTAGCGTCCGGCGTCGCGAAGATCCCATTCCTGGACGTGGACGCGCCCGGGCAGTATCCCCTTGCTGTCTTTTATCCGGAGCTTAAGTCCGCTTATTGCGGTGTTCATATCGGAATTGAGAATCGCGACGTAAACGTTGCCGTTGGCGGCGTCGTATCTCGCCTGAACGAGAGCGCGGTTTTCCGGCTTTCCGTTTCTGGTGATTCTGACGTCTGTGCCGATCGAAGGCCTCAGCGCGGCGGACAGGCACGCGCCGTCGAAAGGAACGCTGACCGATTTGGCGGCAAGAGAAGCGACCCTGCCGGATGGCTTCGCGTCAACGTATTCCGGAAGATCGCCGGCGAAAACGAGATTGCCGCCGTTGTCAACGAATTTTTTAAGCAGCCTGACGGTCGACGAGCGAAGCGTCTCGGCGCCGCTGACGACCACGCTGCGATAAGAGGCGCCGCCCACGCGGATCATCGCGCTTCCGTTCTCGACAGTGACGCTTGCAAGCCTTCCGAGCATTTCCTCGTCGCCGTAGTCGAAATCTATATGATGTCCCTGAAGCATATGGAACAGCCGGCGGTAATGATCTTCAAGCTTGTGCACGTCGCTGTCGACGGGAGATATCCAGTGCGCCCATCCGATATGCACCCTGCTGAATACGGATTCGATCGGGTTGATGACGAGAACGTCGCACAGCGGAGCACCCTGCTGCATCACGTAGCCGAAGCGAGCGAAATACGTTTCGACGGCGTCGTAGTCTTTGTAATAAGTGGCCTGGTGCAGTATGCTGGCGGGATAATCGCGCTTGCTCTCGCCTTCCATCGTATACCAGGAAAGATGGGGGCAGCGAAGATTTATGCCGTAAAGGGCCTGCCAGTCTCCTACAGCCTTGTGTCCCTTGAAATTGAACTGCCATCCGGTGCAGCCGTAAAGCTCGGAAAGGAGCCATTTCTTGCCGAGCTGACGTGCGGACGATTCAAGCTGCTTCGCCGCCCAGTAGCAACGGTTTCCGGCACTCAGTATATCGATTCCCGGGTAGCCCATATGCTCGTAGAAGCGCATCAGCGACCCCTCCGGAACGGTCTGGTTCGTAAGAGAATCCTCGTGAAGAACGTGTCCCGTAAATATTATCCCGTTCTTTTCGCACCACTCGTTCACAGGCGCGGCGAATCTCTCAATGAACAGCGCGTCGCAGAGGTCGACAATGTCGTGCTTTACCGGCCATATTTTGCGCCCTTCCCTGTTATAATAGATCTCAGGCAGGATCGCCCTCGCGCTGTACCCGTAGCGCTTTTCGAATTCCTCAAAAAGATCGTCGGTGTAGCAGAGCGAACATTTTCTGACGCCGCCGGTCTCCTTCAGATCGTCGAGCATATGGCCGCGGTGAGGCTCGTCAGTGAAAATGCCTTTTATCGACCGTCCGAGTCTGTCGCCGCAGCGTTTTCTGTACTCCTCGTGAGTAAGCTCTATGAAACGCTCCGTCGCCTTCAGGCTCATAGTATCTATATACGTCGTTCCGTTGTACCCGCTGCTCGGAGCGTCGGGGACCACCGTGAACCGCATCACCCTGTAGCCGTCGGCCGGCGCGGGTATTTCACCTTCTTCGAGCTCGCGGTAATCATAGATATCATATCCTTCGATTTTTCCGTAGAAAACTGCCAGATCGCCCTCCTGCGGAACGTACGCCTCGGGCGGAAGCTCGGTAAGAACGAGAGATTTCATCCTGTATTGAGGGTCAACGGTCACTTTTCCTCCGGCGCTCCCGCTCGGCCAGCGGTCCTCGTCGTAGAGCCAGGACTCAAGGCCCTGCTTCTCCCCTTCGTCGGCAACGGCGTTGATCATATCGAACCAGTCGTCTCCGAGATATTCGGTGATCAGTCCGGCGCGCGAATGCATGAAATAGCCTCCGAAGCCCATCTCCTTCATTACCCGCACCTGGCGTTTCAGCTCTTCCTTTTCGAGCTCGCCGTTCCATGACCAGAAGGGCTTTCCGCGATATTGCACGCCGGGCTCCCTGAAACCGTCGAGAAGTTGTTTTCTGTCCATCATCTGTCTCCTTTGTATTTCGTTATGCTGTCAGCTATTTCAAGCAATTTTACATATCCGGCGTCGAATGCGCCGCAATCGTCCGACCGCGAAATAAAGCTTCCTCCGGTCGTTTCGCGCGAGCGTTTTTGCCTCCTGCACGGCCGCGGCGTCGCCGTTCGCGAATATCTGCATGAACAGTTCCGCATCCTGCAACCCGTCACGCGTATTCATAAATCTGGAGCTCGGATCGAGCCCGCCGGTCAACCGGTTGGAATAAACTATGGCGCCGTCGCCCTTGAACCGCGCGTCGGGATTGAAGCCGTAAAGAGAATTCCCGTCTCCCCAGAAATTGAAGCCCCAGTGAAGAAAGCCCTTCGCTCCGACGTCGACGCATGCCCATTCCATCAGCCTCGACCGTATCGGCGGCAGATCGACAAACTTATTGAGCCACCACGGCTCCTCGGGATAACAGCACGAATACAGCCACAGAAGTCCGCCGCGGTCAACGAACCGTCCGAACAGCTCCCGGTCTTTCTCGAATACGTTGACCCTCGGAACCATCCACTCCGCCACTTCCGATATTTCTCCGGCACTCTCGATCATATCTATCGGCTCACCGGCAACGAGGCCCGGACAAACTTCCGCCAGCAGCTCCCTGATTCTGAGCCATACTCCGGTCGTATGAGGCTCGTCCTCGATATGAGCGCGGAATCGGCTCCGCCATCCTTTTTCGCCGAGATGCTGCCAGACGGCGCCGTACAGAGCTCTGACGTATTCTTCGCATTCGCCGGCCGACGTATCTATGCGGACCGGATCGCCGCCCGGGCCTATTGCGGTAATATATTTTCCGTTGACCGATTCGACCTGCGCCTGAAGGGTGAATCCCTTAGCGCCGTGATCGATAAACAGCTGAACATACCTGTCGAATATATCCCATCTGAAATCGTACGTTCCGTCTTCGTTTTTCCTGCTTCCTGCCGCGCAGAGAAGTTCCGTGAGCTGAAGCCAGATGTAATTATTCCGCAGTTCTTTGAATACGTCCGCGTAATGTTCAAGAAGCTTCCACCATACTTTACTGAATTTGACGGAGGCTTCCCGGTCCTCGTCGGGAGTCAGGACCGTATTGAAAAAATATTCATGATCGAATAAGGATTCGGACGGATCAGGCAGGACGGCGCTGTGTAATATGAGATCAACGCTGCATTCGGCCGCATTTCCGTTTTGATCGCCAACGCTTATCACGTATCTTCTCATTCCGGGCCTGGTGCCGGCGGGAATGCGGAAATCGATCCAGAAGCCCTGAGACGCGCTGGCAGGGACCTCCAGACACATGTCTTCGCCACTGATCTCTATCAGTCTGTCCGGATATGAAATACAATCGTTATACTCGTCATATTTCTGTTCGAACACTCTTATCCGCGCTCCTGCCGCAAGCGGCCTTCCTCCCGCGCGCCTGACGGTGACTGACTCTACAGTAAAAGGAACAACGTCTCTGACGAGAACCTGAAACGATACGAAGGCGTTTCGCGGAGCGTGTATTCTTCTGACCGTTCCGGCATCCCTGGCCGGACGGGCGCTTCTGAAGCATTGCTTCGTGGAAAATTCAGTCCAAATTTGCATGTATGATCCTCCCGGACTATTTAAGCTATCGACAGTCAAATGATGATTTTGACGAAATGCGGCTGAAACAGTCACGAAACTTTCAGCCTCAAATGATGATTTTGGCGGAATGCGGCTGAAACAGTCACGAAACTTTCAGCCGCATTTTTTCCGGGCCTCGGCGGGAGACGGTCAGTTTTCCTCCTGCTGACCGCTGCCGAACTTTTCCGGATTCAGGAGAA
>CADBOE010000218.1 GCA_902796205.1 uncultured Ruminococcus sp.
GAACGGACTACGATCTGAACCGGCACATGGAATATTCCAGGGAGGATCTTTCATATTTCGATCCGCTTACGAACGAAAAATACGTTCCCTACGTCATCGAGCCCTCGCTCGGCGCTGACCGTGTCGCTCTCGCGTTCCTCTGCGAGGCGTACGACGAGGAAACGCTCACCGACGGCGGAAAAGAGGACGTCCGCACGGTGCTGAGGTTCCATCCCGCCATCGCTCCCGTAAAGGTGGCCGTTCTTCCGCTCGTTAAAAAGCTGTCCGACGACGCGTTTAAGCTGTACGAGAGGCTTTCGCGCAAATATAATTGCGAATTTGACGAGGCCGGCGCCATCGGACGCCGTTACCGCCGTCAGGACGAGATAGGAACCCCGTTCTGCGTAACGTACGATTTCCAGACGAGGGGAGAGGAAAAAGACGGTGAGACCGTGCCCGGAGACAACGCCGTGACGGTCAGATTCCGCGATTCAATGGAGCAGGTGAGAATACCGATCGAAGGTCTCGAAAAATGGCTTGACGAAAAGCTTGAATTCTGAGACGCCGGTCCGGCTATTCCTATCATAAAACAACAAACCAAAACCATTAAACAGGAGGTTTAATAATGGCAACAAAATACGTTTATCAGTTCAAAGAAGGCAATGCCGGCATGAGAAATCTGCTCGGCGGAAAAGGCGCCAACCTCGCCGAGATGACGCGCATCGGTCTCCCTGTTCCCCAGGGATTCACGATCTCCACGGAAGCGTGCACGAAATATTATGAAGACGGCCGCACGATCAACCCCGAGATCATGCAGGAGATCATGGACAATATCGCCATCATGGAGGAGACGACCGGAAAGAAATTCGGCGACATGGAGAATCCGCTGCTGGTTTCCGTGCGTTCCGGCGCCCGCGCTTCGATGCCCGGTATGATGGACACGATCCTGAATCTCGGACTCAACGAGCAGGTCGTTAACGTCATCGCGAAAAAGTCCAACAACCCCCGCTGGGCATGGGACTGCTACAGACGCTTTATCCAGATGTTCTCCGACGTCGTCATGGAAGTCGGAAAGAAGTACTTCGAGAAGCTCATCGACGAGATGAAGACCCGCAAGGGCGTTATCTACGACGTCGATCTGACCGCCGATGACCTTCACGAGCTGGCCGACCAGTTCAAGGCAGAGTACAGGAATCAGCTCGGAAAGGATTTCCCGGACGATCCCAAGGAGCAGCTCTTCGAGGCTATCAAGGCCGTTTTCCGCAGCTGGGACAACCCCCGCGCCAACATCTACCGTATGGACCACGACATCCCTTATTCATGGGGTACCGCCGTCAACGTCCAGATGATGGCGTTCGGTAATATGGGCGATACGTCCGGTACGGGCGTTGCCTTCACCAGAAATCCCGCCACCGGCGAAAAAGGCCTGATGGGCGAGTTCCTGATGAACGCTCAGGGAGAGGACGTCGTCGCCGGCGTGCGCACGCCCATGCCCATCTCCAAAATGAAAGAAGTGCTTCCCGAGGTTTACGAGCAGTTCCTCGGCGTATGCAGGACTCTCGAGGACCATTACCGCGACATGCAGGATATGGAATTCACCATCGAGGACAAGAAGCTTTACATGCTCCAGACGCGTAACGGCAAGCGCACCGCTGCCGCCGCTATAAAGATTGCCTGCGACCTGATCGACGAGGGTATGATCTCCGAAGAGGAAGCGCTCATGCAGATCGACGCGAAGTCGCTCGACATGCTGCTGCATCCCACGTTCGATCCCGCCGCCCTTAAGAAGGCCGAGGCCGTCGCCTCCGGTATCGCCGCTTCGCCCGGCGCCGCCGCGGGTACGATCGTATTCACCGCCGAGGACGCGGTAAAGCACGGCAAAAACAAGGAAAAGGTCGTTCTCGTCCGCCTCGAGACGTCTCCCGAGGATATCGAGGGAATGAAATTCGCTCAGGGCATCCTGACGGTCCGCGGCGGCCAGACCTCTCACGCGGCGGTCGTGGCCCGCGGCATGGGAACCTGCTGCGTTTCCGGATGCGGCGATATCAAGATGGATGAGGAAAACAAGTGCTTCACTCTCCACGGCAAGCTTTATAAAGAGGGCGACCCGATCTCCCTCGACGGCTCTACCGGCAAGATCTACGACCAGCTCATTCCCACCATTCCCGCGGATCCCAACAGCGGATATTTCGGCCGCATAATGGCTCTGGCCGACAAGTATAAGAAGCTCGGCGTGCGCACCAACGCCGATACGCCCAAGGACGCCCGTCAGGCGGCCGCTTTCGGCGCGCAGGGCATCGGTCTCTGCCGTACCGAGCACATGTTCTTCGAGCCCGACAGGATCGGCGCCTTCCGTGAAATGATCTGCGCCGAGAACGTCGAGGAAAGGGAAGCCGCTCTCGCAAAGATCGAGCCGATGCAGCAGAAAGACTTCGAAGGTCTGTTCGAAGCACTCGGAGGATACCCGGTCACCATCCGTTTCCTGGATCCTCCGCTTCACGAATTCGTTCCGACCGAGGAGGCCGATATCAAGGCTCTCGCTGAGGCACAGGGCAAGACCGTCGAGTATATCAAGCAGGTCATCGCCGATCTTCACGAGTTCAACCCGATGATGGGTCATCGCGGCTGCCGCCTGACGGTCACTTATCCCGAGATCGCGGCAATGCAGACTAAGGCCGTCATCAAGGCCGCTCTCGCAGTCAAGCGCCGCCATCCCGAGTGGGATATCGTTCCAGAGATCATGATCCCGCTGGTAGGCGAGGTCAAGGAGCTCAAGTTCGTCAAGAATACCGTCGTGAAGACGGCCGACGAAGTCATCGCAAAGTCCGGCACCGAGCTTAAGTACGAGGTCGGCACGATGATCGAGATCCCCAGAGCCGCCCTCACCGCCGACGATATCGCCACCGAGGCCGAGTTCTTCTGCTTCGGCACCAACGACCTCACTCAGATGACGTTCGGCTTCAGCCGCGACGACGCCGGCAAGTTCCTTCCCGCGTACTACGCCAACAAGATCTACGAGTTCGATCCGTTCGCCCGTCTCGATACGACCGGCGTCGGCAAGCTCATGGATATGGCCGTAAAGCTCGGCAAGGGCGTGCGTCCCGATCTGCACCTCGGCATCTGCGGCGAGCACGGCGGCGACCCGTCCAGCGTCGAGTTCTGCCACCGTGTCGGCCTGGACTACGTGTCCTGTAGCCCGTTCCGC
>CADBOE010000219.1 GCA_902796205.1 uncultured Ruminococcus sp.
GCATGCGACCAATATACAAAAGATCCGGCCTACTGGGATCGCGTTTACAGACTCACCCGGGGAGTGCCGTCCACTGCTCATATGATGCTTCCCGAAATCTTTCTCGGCGAAGACGGCGTCGACGGCAGGATAAACGGTATTTACAAAACGATGGACAGCTACATACAAGGCGGCTGCTTCAGGGTTTTCAGGGATTCGATGATACTTACGCGGCGTAAATTCGCTTCGGGAAAGATAAGAACGGGACTCGTCGCCGCTATCGACCTTGCCGGGTACAGCTACGCGCCTGATTCCGGAACGCCGGTGAGGGCAACGGAGGAAACCATCGTCGAAAGATTGCCCGCGCGCATGGCGATAAGATCGAAGGCGGCCCTCGAAATGCCGCATATAATGATATTGATCGACGACCCCGGACAAACCGTGATCGAACCGCTCGAGGCCGAAGCCGTCTCTTCCGGCAGCCCCGTTTACGATTTCGAGCTGATGGAAAACGGCGGGCATATTACCGGATACGTTCTCTCGGGACCGGAAAAATACGGCGGCGCGCTGGCGGCAATAGAAAAGCTTTCCGATCCGGACGTTTTCACGAAGAAATACGGACTTCCGGAAGGAACGCCGGTCCTGTCGCTGGCAGTCGGAGACGGAAATCATTCGCTGGCAAGCGCGAGGGCGCTTTACGACGCCGCGCCTTCCCCGCTTAACAGGTACGCGCTCGCTGAGATAGTGAACATCCATTCCCCCGGGATCGAATTCGAGCCGATCCACAGGATCATCACCGGAGCGGCTATCGACGACGTCGAAAAAGCGGCGGCGGATTATTTCGGAGACGGGCTCACGGTGGTTCAAGGCCCCGTTGCCGGTCCGGATGCGCTTTCCGGCCGTCACGCCGTCACGGCGGTGAGCGGAGGAACGACGCACACGTGGCTGCTTTCAAAGAGCATACATCTGCTGGCTGTCGGCGCGCTGACCGGGTTCGTCGACGAATATATCGCCTCGCATCCGGGATCTGACGTGGATTATATTCACGGGAGTAACGAGGCCGCCGGACTTGCCGGAAAAGGCGACGCGGTCGCCTTCCTGCTGCCCGGCATGGACAAATCCGATCTTTTTCCCACAGTTATCAGGTACGGAAAGCTTCCGCGAAAGACTTTTTCAATGGGTACGGCCGACGAAAAGCGTTATTATCTCGAATGCCGCATGATCCGCTGAGCCAACGGACGATCCGGCGAAACCCGTTTATTCGAGAATATTCGTCGTGATATAATCGGCACCCCAACTGATGAATTCTTCCGCAAGAGCCTTGTCGTCCACCGTCCAGATATTGAGTTCGATACCAAGCGATTTGATTTCTTCGACGGTCTCTTTCGTGCGCGTCGGATAACTGATGTCGAGATCAACTCTGTTTTCGAGCACGAATTTTTTCACGTCGTCGTTCCATTCGGTCGTCAGGAACTGCACCTTTTGATCCGGCAGAAATTTGCGTACCGCGATGACGTCAACGCGGTGAAAAGAAATGAATATCGTGTCCTGAAGATGTCCGAGACCGTCTATTATATCGATTATTTCCCTGACGTGCTCATCGGCCAGAGGCGTTTTGAGCTCGAGCACGGACACTTTTTCGTATTTTTTGCATATGCTGATATATTCTTCAAGCGACGGAACGCGGATGTCGGCTCTGTCCTTAAGCCCGGTTTTGTCGCGCAGGCATATAGAGCGCAAAGCGTCGAACGAAGACTTTTCAACGTCCATCGACGCGTCTGAAACTCCGGCCGTGTTGCTGTCATGGATCGTCACGTATCTCCCGTCCAGCGTACGGTGAACGTCCGTTTCGATCCCGAAATATTTTTCGCGGTTTCCGGCGGCAATGAACGCCTGGTTCGTGTTGCCTGTTTCGAGCCCGGACAAGCCCTGGTGAGCGATCATTTTAGCGCTGCCGCTGTTGATTTTGATAGTGTTTGCCATGATTTTATTCTCCCTGTTGTTTTTGCTAATTCTATCTTTCCGGATGAAAAATGTAAAGCTTCAAAATGCACGCCCGCTCGCGTCAGTGCGGCGGCGGAGCGGTGACGGTGACGGTGAATGAGCACCGGACGCGAGGATCCGGAAAAGCGTCAGACGCATTCCGCCGGAATCACATCTCTCGCGGCTGAAATCCGGGATCACCTTTAAGCAACATCCTTTTGCCTGTCATACAGAAAAAGTAAAGCCCCCGTAAAGGGGGCGAATTACCTGTTTCAGACTGTATCTTCCTTGCGGAGATCAGTATCTGCGCTTTCTTGCAGCCTCAGATTTCTTTTTTCTCTTAACGCTGGGTTTTTCGTAATGCTCGCGCTTTCTGCATTCGGCTATGACGCCGGACTTCTGGCAGGAACGTTTGAATCTCTTAAGCGCGCTGTCAAGCGACTCATTTTCCTTAACTCTGATTTCAGTCATCTATTTTCCCTCCCTCCAACGGTAGCTGATAGCGGAATAATATTGTTAGGTGAGCCATTAATGCGTTACTACCGAAACGCATCATTTGATAGGCTTCGCTGATTATAAAACAGATGCATTGTCCGTGTCAAGCGGAACTTGCCGGTCGGCCGCGGCCTGCCC
>CADBOE010000220.1 GCA_902796205.1 uncultured Ruminococcus sp.
AAGGTGCTCGACGCTGTTGCTGACGGGAGAATTCCCCTCCACGTGACCCATAACGATACGAAATTAAACAACGTCCTGCTGGACAGCAGGACCGGCGACGTCCTTTGCATGATCGATCTCGACACGGTAATGCCCGGTTCCGTCCTCTACGATTTCGGAGACAGCGTCAGATTCGGCGCAAGCTCCGCCGCTGAGGATGAAAAGGATCTTTCCAGAGTCAGATTCGTTCCGGAATATTACGACGCTTTCAGACGCGGCTATCTGGCGGAAGCCGGAGACTCGCTTACCGGGTGCGAGATAGACATGCTTCCTTTTTCGGCGGTTCTCATTACATACGAGATCGGAATGCGCTTCCTGACGGATTATATCGACGGCGACAATTATTTTGCGGTCTCCCGTCCGGAGCACAATCTCGACAGAGCGAGGACCCAGTTCAAGCTCGTGTCGGATATGGAGGAATATTTCGGTATAAGGGCTTGACGAATTGAAACGCTTCATCAGAAAACAGCTTGTAAATATTATTTTTGTTCTGGTTCTCGTCCTGTTTACTGTTTTTGCGTTGCTGGACGTATTTGTCATACCGAAAAAATACGTCGTTATAAGCGGCGAGGAGCCGACGTTCGCATTTTCTTTCGCGACGCGTGATCCGGATGAGCCGGAGAATTCCACTCCGGGCGGCACGGTCGCTCCCGTTACCGGTTCTCCGGAGCGGACCGCCGGAGGGTCGCCTGAAGTTACCGCTGTTCCGGCGACCGCCTCGCCGAACGCTTCGACGGAAGAGCCGCGGTCAACTGACGTGCCCGTTACTCACCCGGCCGGCCCGGATAACGCAACGGTTTCTCCGCCGGCAACGACCCGTCCGGCTTCGCCTTCCGCCGCGCCGACGCCGACTCGTATGCCCACGCAGGAGCCGACGGAAATAGCGACGGCCGAGCCGACGCCGCAGCCTGATCTTTTTACCGACGGCGAAGAGATTTTCGACGAAAACAGCTATAAGAACGCGAATATCAACATAAAAATCACTTTATATCGCGAAAAAAACACGGACGTGCACGTGGCGGAGGTGCAGCTCCGGACGGCAGAGTATTTCCGGACGGCATTTGCAAAAAACACGTTCGGCAGAAATATTAAAGAACACACTTCCGCTATTGCCAGAGCGAACGGCGCTGTATTCGCGATCAACGGTGATTATTACGGAGCCAGAAACAGCGGCTACGTGATCAGAAACGGAGTGCTCTACCGCGATTCGTCGGCCGGGCGTGACGCCATGGTCCTGTATTATGACGGTTCCGTCAGGATAGTACGGGAAGGTACCGTTGCGGCAAAAGACCTTCTGAACGACGGCGCGTGGCAGACGTTCACCTTCGGCCCCGGACTGATCAGCGGCGGCAGCGTCATCGTCGATGAGGATGACGAGGTAAAAGCGCATCTTGACAGCAATCCGCGCACGTGCATCGCGATGATCGAACCGCTGCATTATCTGATCGCCGTTTCCGACGGGAGAACGTCGCGGAACGCCGGTCTTACCTTGTACGAACTTGCCAATTTCATGAAGTCGCTCGGCGCGAGCGAAGCGTACAATATGGACGGCGGAGGCTCGTCGACGATGGTGTTTATGGACCGTGTGATAAACCAGCCTACTTCGCAGGGGACTACGATAGGAGAGAGAGGGGTGAGCGACATTGTCTACTTCAAATGATAACGTCCGCGGGATTGCCCGCCTTTTCTCCGGTGAGGGCCGCGAGGAATACAGGCCTTTTCGCGTTCTTTTGGCGTATCTGGGGGCATCGCTTTTTCTGCTCGTGTTCGGAAGCATTTATACTTATTTCGGTCACGGAAAGAGCTCTCCTTTTATGTCGTTTGCTTTTCTCGTTCCGCTCGTTATGGGAACCTTGCCGTTTTTGCTTTTCAAGATCGCCGGCAGGAGATCATGGCCGGACCGGTTTTCGAGAAGCGTTTACCGCTGGTCGTGCGCCACGCTCTCGGTAGGCTCCGTGATCGAGGGAGTGATCGTGATCTACGGAACGGACAGCCGTTATTCTCGCGTCTATCTTTGGGCCGGGATCGCTTTTTTCGCCGTCGCTGTCTCGGTATATGCGGCTAACGTGTTTGCGTGCGTACGCGCCCGCCGTCGTTGACAACGTTCGTCGCTCTGTTGTAGAATTGATCTGGCGGATGAAAGAAAACATTTGCCGGAGGAATGTCGATGGCTGGCGGAAAGAAGATTATCTCGTCTAACAAAAAAGCATATCACGATTATTTTATTGAAGAATCGATCGAGTGCGGGATCGCTCTTGCCGGGACCGAAGTCAAATCTCTTCGGCGCGGCGGGGTGAATCTCAAGGATTCGTACGCACAGATCAGAAACGGCGAGATGTTCGTATGCGGCATGTATATCGCTCCTTACGAGCACGGAAATATTTTCAACCGCGAGCCGGTGCGCGACAGGAAGCTTCTGCTCCATAAAAAGGAGATCACGCGGCTTCTCGGGTATGTAAAGCAGAAAGGGTTGACGCTTGTTCCGCTTGAGCTTTACCTGTCCGGGAGCCTCATAAAAGTGCTTCTCGGCGTCGCACGAGGCAAAAAGAATTACGACAAGAGGGCCGATATAGCCGAAAAGGAAACGGCCAGAGAGATAGACAGGAGACTGAAGGGAGCTTTTGCGGAATGACGCCTTTTTTTATCATATTCGGCATACTTGCTTTGGTTTTTCTGCTTTTTGTGATCGTCACGGTAGTTTCGGCGTTCAGGAGGCTCAAACGGAGGATCAGCAGCGACCTTTTAGGAGGACTCGGGATCGGCGATCTCCGCAACGCGATCAGATCCGGAGCGGCGGAGGCCGCAAATCCGACGGAAAGGACCCTTTTCGGGGCGACGTCGATCTATATGCCGCGCGTCCTGAGGGATTTTCCCGATTATCATTTTCCCGAAGCAAAAAATTCCATACGCCTGCTGATGAACGAGTATCTGAAGATACGGTTCGGGCAGGCCGAGGGATTCGAGCACAGCATAGTGGAGGAGAGCCTTGCTTCGTCCGTGACGAAGGACGGCGGCGTAAAGGAGCTGACCGACTACAGATTTCACGACTGCGCCATCCGCGGATACGTGAAGACCGCCGAGTATGCGACGATTATTTACGTCGCCACTCTCGGTTACACGGCCGGCGGCGTGAAAGCGGAGGAGAGATACCAGGTTGAGTCCACTCTCAAGCTGTCCGAGGACGGAATTCCCAAGGAATTGCTGATATGCCCGCAATGCGGAGGCACCATCGACAATACGGCGCAGAAGACGTGCCCTTATTGCGGAAGCGGGATCGTATGGGATACCGTGCTTTCCTGGCGCTTCACGTCGATCTCAGAGTGCTGAGGGGAGCGTCGCCGTCATCCCTCTATGTATGAAGCGAGCAGGGTAAAGGTGTTTTTCAATCCGTCAACGTGCGTCCGTTCGTATCCATGGCTGTTTGCCGTTCCGGGACCGATAGCCGCGTGTCTTATGTCATATCCGGCCGCGACGCTCGCGTCTCCGTCGGTGCCGTAATGCGGCGTGAAAATATCCATAACGAAATCTGTCCCCGAGCGGATCGCGGCCTCCCTGAGCTCCGTAGTCATCGCCCAGTGATAGGGATAGCGCGAATCCTTCGCGAATATAGAAACTTTTCTTTCGTCTGAATTCTGATCCGGTCCGGTAGGCGCTATGTCGACCGCGAGGAAATCTTTTACGTCTTCGGGCAGCCAGACGGTGCCGTGTCCGATCTCTTCATAAAAAGCAAAATATGCGTATATTTTTCTGCCGGGGACAATATTTCCTCTCACGATCCCGCGTATTGCCGCGATCAGCACCGCCGCGCACGCCTTGTCGTCAATGAATCTCGATTTCACGTACCCGTTTTCCAACCTGAATCTCGGCTCGAGGGCGATCATATCTCCCGTGTCGATGCCCAGCGCCTTCACGTCGCCGGCGTTTTTCACGTTTTCGTCGAGAACTACGCAGACGTTTTTCCTGAAATCCGGCAGCGTGCTGCGAAGCTCCTCCTCCGTTACGTGTACAGAATTGGGAACGCGGCACACGGTTCCGGTGTAAACGCGGCCGTCTCTCGTATGGATCCTGACGTTTTCGGTAACGCAATAGAACGGATAAAGACCTCCGACCGGGCAGATGTTCAGCGTGCCGTCGGCGTTAATATGACGCACCATGAGTCCTATGTCGTCCAGATGCGCCGTTATCGCGAGGGCGTCCCCGTTGCCGCCGAGATCGGCTATCACGCCGCCCTTTCTCGTTTTGATATATTTTACGCCAAGATCGTCGAGTATGCCGCAAAGGACTTTCTCGATTTCCTCGTACTGGCCGGTGGTGCTGTCTGTGGCGATCAGCTTCCCGAATATTTCAAGACAATACTTTTCGTCAAATCCGTATTTTTCCATATGAATTTCCTTCTGCCTGCCTCGGGCCGTGAATTATTATGCTGCTGTTTTCCTGTGCCGGAAGTGCTGATTAACGCTGTGCCGCAGCCTGAGCTGACGCGTCTTCTACCATTCGGCGGGCGATTTTCCGAAATCCGGAGTGCCGGCGAGCGGGCCGCCTTCCCGCACGCGGTCGATCCCGTATTTTTTCATGAGTCCGTACAGTTTTTCCGTCTCGGAAGGGGATCCGGCTCCGTTCAGATACAGATCGGTGAATTTGATCTGAAGTGAGGATTTTTCGACTCGCGAGTATTGGCCGTTTTCCCGGTCGGCAAGAGCGAGGGCGTCGTCCCAGTACTTTTTAAGTCCGGCGACCGTTTGTTTCCTCTCGTCCGCTCCTTCTCCGACGCCGAGTATCATGTCGACAGGATAATAGATCCCCATGTGCCCGCCGGCCGCCATTTTCGCGGTTTCGTCGATATACTCCCGGATGTGCTTCCAGCCGGCGCCGTAAAAGCCTTCGAGAAAATCGTCCATATATTCGAAATACCGTTCGCGGCTCATATCCGGATCCCACATCATTTTTGCGATCAGATACGCCCTGAGTTCGTCGAATTCGCCGTTTCTCGACTGACCGTTGCCCTGCTCGAACAGCCCGACTGCGTTGCGGTCCGCAAAATATTTAATATCGTCGTACAGGATGTGGAGGTTGGGGAAGGGGGCGTTGTAATACAGGAAATCGGTCGTGTAATCCCAGATGAACAGGTTGCTGCAGATCGACGCCCATTCGTCGAAGTCGCGTGTGAATTCAAGATTTCGCTCGCATCCTCCGTCAAGCGGGTGCGAAAAACAGCATTCGATCGAGCAGAGCCGGATAATGACGTTGTCCGCGGGCCTCAGATGTTTCGGCGCCTTTCTCGTGTATCGGTAGGCGAGGGTGTCAACGTACACTCCGGGGAATTCGTCTTTGATATCTCCGGCGATCCTGTTTACGAACGTGAGGAGCGATCCCATCGGCGTGCCTTCGCGCTCGTCGATCCGCCGGCAGTTTTCGCACTGACATCCGCGGC
>CADBOE010000221.1 GCA_902796205.1 uncultured Ruminococcus sp.
AGCGTCGAGCACCTTTGAGCAATAAGCTTTTCTGGAGAGAACGAACTCGGTCTCCGGAATACAGGAAGCGGCGCGCCCGGCCGGATCGGCCGCAAGCGTTCTTTCAAAATTTTCGAACCGCGACACCGTATTATGAAATGCGGGTATCGTCTCATGAAGCTTTTCAGACGGAAAGTCCGCGAGCATTTTCTGAAATCTGCCCAGCGCGACGCCCGCTTTTTCCATATCCTCCGGTTTTTCGGCCTGCTCGTAGACGATGCAGTCGTCTATGAACGCGTACGCTCTCCAGTATCCGCCCTGCCCGTCACGGACAAGATATCCGCCGCCGGCGGCGGGAATGAAATTCAGAGTCGCACGTTCCGCGTCATAACCGGAAGCCGCCGCCTTTTTTCTTATATGTCCGGTAACGGCGATAACGTTTTCCATCAGCCCGACGGGATCCTTGAAAACGTTAGTGTTCACGCGCTGAAAAACATACTTCCGCACGCTACCGCTATCATCGCGGAAAGAGACCTTGAACGTTTTGTTTATGTGTCCGTCCCCGAGCGGAGAGACGCTGACCGGCGTTCCTTCGATCTCAAAGCCTTCCGTGACGCAAACGGGCAGAATACTGTCGGCAGCCTTTTTTTCGATACCGTTCATTCGGATGATTCTCCTTTCACTCTCAGCCGTCCGTTTCCGGTTTTACCGGCGGAAACGTCAGAGCTTTCCGTAATCTTCAACGTCAAGAACAAAAAAAGTCGCGCCGCCGACCGTTACGTTTTTGGGAGTGTTCTGGGGGCCGTTTATCCTTCCGAAAGCATCGGTTGACGGTACCTGCCTCGTTCTCGTGGAGCAATAATCTCCGAGAACCTTTTTGATTTCTTCTATTCTGTCGTCTTCGGTTCCGATCAGCAAAGTCGTGTTTCCCACCATGAGAAAACCGCCGGTCGTTGAAAGCTTCGTAACGAAAAAGCCGTCCTTTGTGAGAGCGGAGGACACGATTGCGCTGTCGTCGTTGTTCACGATAGCAAGTACCAGTTTCATCAGATCAGTTCCTTTCAGATAAATTCCGCAAAAAGCCGCTGCCGCCGCTTCCGCCGCTCCCGCACGCCCGTATCGCAGAGCGGATCAAATGTCGGCGGAAAGAAGCTGCAGGCTTTTTTTGTCAAGTTTTTTGTAATCTATTATTTCGTATCTGTTGTCGTTCGAATCGCGTATAAGTATGCGCCCGTCATAAAGCTGCTTTATATCGGAATTGCGGTTCCGGATCCTGAGCTGCTGGACGCCTCTGTCGGTCTTTACGGTCCATTTCAGTATCCCGTATTTTTCTGATCTTTCCAGAAGGCCGGTGATCTTTGGTATCAGATAATACTCGCGGAGACATTCGGTAATGACTTCCTTCGATTCCGGCGGAAGCGACTCGACGTCTCTTATTATAGCATGCTCCTTCCCTTCCGAGTCAAGCAGAGAAATATATTTCATTCTTCCGGAAACGGGAAAAAGACGTCTCGGCTCGAGATCCTCAACCGTTTCCCCGCCGAACAGCTCCATATCCACCAGGCAGATATCCTTCCTCGTAAAGCGCGCCGAGTTGCCATCAACATACAAACGTTCCATGCCGCTCACCTCACTCGAAATTTTCTTCCTGCTTGCTCTTCGCGAGCTGGTCCGCCATCGTCTGTATCTGGACGAGCTTGTAGTATTTGCCCTTCATGGCCATCAGAGCCTCGGGCGTATCGTTTTCTATGATCTTCCCCTGATCCACCACTATTATTCTGTTCGCCTTGCGAAGCGTCGAAAGCCTGTGCGCGATCATGAGGGTGGTGCGGCCGCTTATCAGGCGCTCGATGGCCTCCTGAATGAGATGCTCCGTTTCGGAGTCGACGGCCGCGGTAGCCTCGTCGAAAATCAGAAGAGAAGGATTTTTAAGCACGGCGCGGGCAATCGACACCCTCTGCCGTTCTCCGCCCGACAGACCGACTCCGCGTTCGCCGAGCATCGTGTCGTACCCGTCCGGCTGGCGGGCAATAAACTCGTGCGCGTTGGCCACGTCCGCCGCGTGGATGACCTCCTCGACGTGCGCCGACGGCTTTCCGTAAGCGATATTGTTATACACCGTGTCGCTGAACATCATCGGATCCTGCTGAACGTAACCGATCTGCGAGCGGAAATACTGAAGATCGATATTCTTCACGTTCTCGCCGTCCACGAGTATCTCCCCTTCGTAATTGTCATAAAAGCGCATGAGCAGATTTACGAGAGTTGATTTTCCGGAGCCCGTCGTACCGACGATGCCGACGATCTCGCCCGGCTGAATCGTAATGTTCACGTCGGAAAGAACTTTTTTGGTGCGGTCGAAGGAGAAATTGACGTTTCTGAATTCAATTTTTCCCTTGATCGGCGGGCAGTTGCCCTTTGCGTCGTCAGCCTCGTCCTCCGCGTCCAGAATATCGAACACCTTCTCGGCCGCGGAAAGAGCCTGCTGATACGAGTCGTTCAGATACGCGAAAAAGTTTACGGGACCGTAGAACATGCTCGCATAGCTCAGGAAAGCGACGAGAAGACCGGTCGTAAGGCCGCCGGTGCCGCTGATGACCCAGTTTCCGCCGACGCTCCAGATAAGAAGCGAACCGCATGTCACGAAAAACGAAACGACGTTTGGGAAAACCGTCGAAATCTTCGCCGCGGACGTGTCTACGCTGAACCACGCGTCGTTGTAGCTTTTGAATTTATTAACCGTTCGTTCCTCTCCGGCAAACGATTTGGTCACGCGTATGTTCGGAATGGTGTCGGTAAGAACGGACACAACGCCCGCCCAGCGCCTCCATATCCTGCGGTAAAAAGGAAGTATCTTCCTTCCGAATATCTTCGCTCCGACGACGACGAGCGGCACCGGAATGAGCGAAAGCAGCGTGAGCCGCCAGTTCAGGACCAGCATAATGACGATAATGCCGATTCCGAGGAACAGCTGAACGACTACCTCCTGGGATATTCTCAGCATAAACGCCTGCAGCGTGTTCGTGTCTCCCGATATCCTGTTTATGACGGAGCCGGTGGACGTTTTGTCATAAAATCGAAGGGGCAGGCTCTGAGCCTTTTTATACACGTCGTTACGCAGATTGAGCACGATCCTGTCCCCGCTCACGCGAAGGAGGTAACCGCGCAGGATTCCGATGAGATACTGGAAAAGATACGTAGAAAAAAGGCCGAGCACGATCCAGCCGAGCATTCCCCTGTTCTTTTCCGGAAGGACCTGATCAACGAGCCGTCCCGTCATAAACGGAGGCACGAGCGCAACCGCGGTCGTGACGAGGGAAAGAAAGAGGCAGATGACGAGCGTCTTCATCTCCGGCTTTATATATTTGACGAGCTTTTTTGCGATCTTTCCCTTTGACTGGCAGTTAATGCATTCGGCTCCGGCGTGAAGCAGCGTGCGGCCGCATTTCGGACACACGTTCATTAGCTTCTCGTAAGTCGCGCACACGGCGTCATATTCCTCTTCAGCAGGAGAGCCGCCGGAGATCTTTTCTATGAAATTTGCCGCCATATCGGCGAGAGTCGCCACGGCATAAGTGAATCTGAATACGTCCTCCTGGCTTCCGTCCCTGAATTTGACACGGAGCCTCGCGTTTCCGTACATCCGCTTTACCGCCGCTTCCGAAACGTCAGCGTGAAGATAAGTCCGAAGAGGCTCTTCGCGGCTCGGATCGTAAACCATGAATCCTGACTCGGTCGCCGCAAGCGCGGTCTCACCGTATTCAGCCTTGAGAGAAAGATCGCCGACAATTACGAACAGCAGCTGCTCGCCGGATCGTCCGGCATTTTCGAACGCCTGCATGATTTCAGCGGGAACGTCTTTGTTCGTCAGCACCGATTCAACTGTCATAATGCTGTACCCCCGTATTAAACACAAGATCCGGGATCCGTGCCGGATTTCTTCTTTATGCGATCGTACCGGCCGCGTACTTTACTGTACGACAGGTCTGTACTGGGAAAGAAGGATCTTGAAGTTTCCGTTGAGGACTCTGAGTTCATCCAGCATGGCCTTCGTCTCGTTGGCGTCCCTGATCCTGACCTGGTAAATAAGCTCGGTGATGGTTCCGCCGCTCACTATTCCCACCGATTCAAGAGAATAGCCGTCGGTATATTTTTTGAGCGTCTCGTCGAGAAGGCCGTCGTAATTGATGCTCTCGGGCACGTCGACTGTGAGCGTTTTCCTGGAGGCGGAGCCTTTTTTGTTTGAAGTGGCAAGTCCGTACACGACCATGAAGGCGCAGGTGAGAAGAACAAATATGAGAGCCGGAATATAAAGTCCCACTCCGCTGACAAAGCCGGCGCCCATTCCGAAGAAGATATACACGATGCTTCTCGGTCCCATCAGCACGCTTCTGTAGCGTACGATGGACAGCGCGCCCGCAAGGCTGAAGGCTCTGGCAATGCTCGTTCCGATTACGGAAAGAAGGAGAGCAACGACTATCGGCACGACTATGAGAACGAGTCCGACCTCTTCGTCGTACGTAAATGCTCTGCACGTCAGCTTGTAAGTGAGGTAAATGATGACTCCGAGAATGCCGGCGACAATCACCGCCATTACCGTATTCACGATGTTCAGTCCGGAATTGATTTCGAATACGCCATCGAAAAACTGTCTTAAAGATTCCATTTCCTTCTCCTGTCCTGCATGCCGCGCATGCACTGTTTAAGTATCTCTGTATTTTGAGCGGCGGGATCGTTCCCCGCCATTGCCTGTTATCTCCTGCCGCCGTGAGCCTTTCCTTCCGGCTTCAGCTTTCTCCGCCTGCCGTCAGCTTTCTCCTGCCGGCGTTTCCCGCTTCCGTCAGAACGTATTCGCCGTACAGACTTTCCTCCGGAATCATATTCACGTAATATGAACAATATTTGGAGAAGGTCTTGTTGCGGTAAGCGTATTTTGAAACAAGCTTCACGAGCCAGAGCGGCAGCTCCTTTCCCGTTTTCAGCTCCAGAACAGCCACGTTTTCAGGGCACGAAAGCTTTCCGGACGTTCCCTCTTTGAGATCGAGCCTGTCCCCCCTGGTCCTGACGTTCAGATCGAACGTGATGCGGAGCTCGGGGTCGTCAATGGCATAGAGCGCCAGCCGCTCGTAGCTGACAATATTTCTCGGCACAAGCTTTTTATTGAGGATTATAAACTGAAGCTCACGGAGGATCTGCGCGCTCGAAGGCGCGAACGACGCAAGCTTTTCCGCGTTTTCGGCGTCAAAGCACACCCTCGGATCGTTTCCGTCCGCGATCTGCCGGCCCGTATATCCGGCAAAAGCCATCGCGTTGTCAAGCGTCATCTTGACGCGTCTTTTCATGACGAGGCCGTTGATCTTGGATTTTAATTCAAAATACGACGGCTCTTCTCCGGTGAACTGCTCGTCGACCACGTCGCTCAGTCCGGAATCCGTGCTCATCTCCCCGGCAGAGCGGTAAACGCGGAGGCGCACCTTCTGGCGGTACCTCTGACCGTTCATGGTCTCGTGATAGCACTGGCTCTGCACGTTGTCGAAATAGAGACTCGAAAGACAGTAAAAGCCGTGATCGTTGGCGTACGGATCCTTTTTCGTAAAAGGTTCAAGATCCTCAAGCATAGCTTCCATGACTTCGTATGAAACGGGAAACTTGAATTCGTATCTGCAAAAATTTTCAGTAAACAACCGGCCCTCACCTGCCTTTGGAATCACACACGTTCCGCGCAATGATTTTACGGTATTGTAAAGAATCGGGATTGTAAAGTCAACAGGAACTTTTGCCTGGCTCTTTTCCTGTTTCCGTGAAAAGTTACACGAACAACGGAGGACAATCTAGTTTCAGTTTACCGACAACAAGATATATCATTGA
>CADBOE010000222.1 GCA_902796205.1 uncultured Ruminococcus sp.
CAGCGGATGCCATAATGAAAGGTAACCCTTTCTTTTGTTTAACGGCAAATTCAACCTTCAAATGTTTCAATAACTGAACTTTTGTTTCGTTTTCAGGCATTACCTTTCTCACTCCTGCATTCAGATTTTCTTTTGATCTTGTTCAAAAAAGCAGTATAACAGAAAAATGTGAACAATTCTACCCATCAATAAGAGAAAACCGTCAATAAATTAGAAAAGGCACTTGACAAAACGCTTCATGCCTTTCTGAGCGCTATTCTTTGCCTTTGCGATGCTACGGTGATAGTTTTGGAATTACTTCCGTATCAGCCCGTAGCATTCGTCGGGCAAGTTGTTCGCAGAAGCTGCGAAGGAAGCAGCCTCACACTATCACAACTCCGGAATTTCTGCACGCCTCCGCGATATCCTCGGGCGGATCGCACTCGCAAACGAGGTAATCCACCTGCCCGAGCTCCGCAAGCGTGAAAAGCAGGCTCTTGCTGAACTTTGATGAATCGAGCAGCATTATTTTCGTTCTTGCGCGGCCGATGACCGTGTGCTTCAGCTCGGCCTCGTAAATATTCGAAACCGAAAACCCGGCTCCGGTCGAGCAGCCGGACGCGGACATAAACGCAAGCTCTATATTGATGTTGTCAACGAAATTCACCGAGATCGGGCCCGAGACGGACAGCGTATTCCTGTTCACGGTGCCGCCCGGCATCATAACCGTTATATTGTGGCGGTTGACGAGCTCCTGGGCGACGTTGGTGCCGTTCGTTATGATCGTCATGGTCTCGTCGGGAACGATCCTTGCCAGCGCCATCACGGTCGAGCCGGCGTCAAAGTAGATGGAGCGGCCCTTTTCGACGAAGCGGAGCGCCTTGCGGGCGATAACGTCCTTGGCCTCTCGGTTGCTCGCCGCGCGGAGCATATACTCGTTCTCCTCTCCGCTGGCCCCGCCCGGTCTGGCCTCGCCGAGCCGCCGGACGCTTACCGCTCCGCCTCTGGTGCGGATAATGCGGCCGTCCTGCTCCAGCTGAATAAGATCGCGCCTCACGGTCATCTCCGACACTCCGGAAAACAGCCCGCACAGCTCGGCAAGCGACGCCTCGCCCCGCGCGTCTATCACGGAAAGTATTTCGCTTCGTCTTTCGTCTGACATATTGACCTCCGCCTGCAACTGAGAAAAAATTGTCTCCGCCCTATCCGTCGGAAAAAGAACCGGACACCGGCAGCGGCGCGATCGCCGGCACCGATGCCCGGACAGTGATCAGAACCGATTATCAGACGCCTTTCTTGGCGATGCGGATCAGCTCGTTGGTCGTGTAGTTAACGTTAGGCGTTGTGGTATGTCCCTTGAGAGGCATGATCTTCTGGTCGATCGCATCAAGGATCCAGGACGTCTGCGGGAAGAAGTCGGCGTCAAACTCGTAAGCGGGAGTGATCCAGTTCTTCGCGCCGACGATCACCGGAGGAGCATCCAGATAATCGAACGCCATTTCGGTGATGTTGGAGGCAAGGTCGTTCAGGAACGATCCCCTCGTGCAGGCGTCGGAAGCTAGAACGATCTTTCCGGTCTTCTTTACGGACTCGAGGACCTTCTCGTAGTTGAACGGAACGAGCGAACGGGCGTCGATAACTTCCGCGGAAATATTGTATTTCTCCTGGAGGATCTTCGCCGCCTCGAGAGCCTTGTAAAGCGTAACGCCGATGGTGAGGATCGTAAGGTCGGAACCCTCGCGCTTCACGTCGGGCTCGCCGATCTCGATCTCGTAATTGTCGGCCGGAACGCCGCCTTCGTGGAATTCCTCGCCCTTGTCGTAAATACGCTGAGACTCGAAGAAGATAACGGGATCAGTTCCGTTAAGAGCCGCGTTCATAAGGCCCTTCGCGTCATAAGGCGTGACAGGGAAGCAGACCTTGAGGCCGGGAATATGTCCGCACAGAGACGTCCAGTCCTGGGAATGCTGCGCGCCGTACTTGGAGCCTACGGAGACACGCAGAACGAGCGGCATCTTGAGAACGCCGGCGCTCATCGACTGCCACTTTGCCATCTGGTTGAAAATCTCGTCTCCGGCGCAGCCGAGGAAGTCGCAGTACATGAGCTCGACGAGAGCGCGTCCGCCGGACATGGCGTATCCGACGGCGGTACCGACGATCGCGGCTTCGGAAATGGGAGAGTTGAACAATCTGTGATAGGGGATCGCTTCGGTAAGTCCTCTGTAAACCGCGAAGGCGCCGCCCCAGTCTCTGTTCTCCTCGCCGTAGGCAACGAGCGTGGGATCTTCATAGAATTTGTTGATTATCGCTTCGAAAACGCCGTCCCTGTAGTTGTAGACCTTGAGCTTGGAAACGGGCTTGCCGTCCTTGTCGAACGCGAAACGCTCCTTGCGCGCGATCTGCTGAACTCTCGGATCGTCCTCCATCGGGATGAGAACGTCAGGCTTCGCGTCGCTGAGCTTCGCGATCTTCTGGTTGGAGAACATGAGATCTTCGAGCTGGTGAGGATTTTTGATGAAATCCATTCTCGGAGAAATGCTCGTATCGGCGGCCATGGCGCAGATGCGCGTGATGAGGGCGACGACGCCTTCGTTGATCTCGTCGATCTCAGACTGGGTGGTAACGCCCGCCAGAATCAGCTTGTTCTTGAACTCGTCGGTGGCGTTGCCTTCGAGCCACATCTCGATCTCTTCCTTCGTGCGGTAGCTGGACGCGTCGGAAGGAGAGTGACCGGTGGTGCGGTACGTAAGCGTGTCGAGAAGCACGGGGCCGTCCTTCTTTTCGAGTATCTCTTTCTTGCGGCGGATGGCGTCAATGACAGCCAGCGGATTGTAGCCGTCGACTCTCTCGGCGTGCATCTGGTTCGGCGTTACGCCGGCGCCGATGCGGGCGGCAACCTCGTAGCCCATCGTTTCGCCGTTCGTCTGGCCGCCCATGGCGTACTGGTTGTTGAAAATATTGAAGATGATCGGAAGACCGCCCTTCATATCGTCGCCCCAGAGCTTCTTGTACTGATCCATCGTCGCGAAGCAGAGCGCTTCCCACACGGGGCCGCGGCCCATGGCGCCGTCGCCGATGTTGGCGATAACGATACCGGGTCTGCGGTTGACCTTCTTGAAGAGGGCCGAACCGGTAGCGATCGTGGCGCTGCCGCCGACAATGGCGTTGTTCGGATAGATTCCGAAGGGGCAGAAGAAAGCGTGCATCGAACCGCCGAGGCCTTTATGGAAGCCGGTCTCACGCGCGAACATCTCCGCGAGCGTTCCGTAAACGAGGAAGTCGACAGCCAGATCCTTGACGGTTTTCTGGTCTTTCTGGACGATCTTCAGGATAGAGCCGTCGAAGTACGTCTCCATTATGTCCATGAGCTCTTTGTCGCTGAGCTTCTGGATGGCGGAAAGGCCCTTCGCGAGGATCTCGCCGTGGCTTCTGTGGGAGCCGAAGATCCAGTCGTTTGTGTCAAGGAGATAGGCCTGACCGACGGCGGAGCCTTCCTGACCGATCGAAAGGTGGGCGGGTCCGGGATGCTTGTACTGAACTCCGTTGTAGTTTTCGGTCGTCTTGATCGAGTTGATCATCATCTCGAATTCGCGGATCAGCTTCATATCGTGGTAGATGCGGAGCAGATCTTCCTTCGTGTACGTGCCGGCGTCCAGCTCGTCCTTGATGGTTCTGTTGTACTGGTTTACGGGAATGTCCTGGAATTTTACCCAACCGGGCTGACGTACGACGTTCTCGTCTATGAATTGTGATTTTGGCATGATATTTTACCTCTTTCTGTTAAATATTGCTCGAATGTATTCAGACTGTTATATAACCGACCGTTATATACCGGCTGCAGCTTGTGTTTCGGCATCGCGTCAGACGTTCTGAACGCGCGGGATCCGTCAGTCTTCGAATTCGAAGATCGCCTCGCGGATGATCTCGCATACCGACGGATGGGGGAATACCAGTTTCTTTATGTCGGCGACGCGCATCTGCGACTCGATCATGACGCCGGCTCCGTAGATGATCTCGGAGGAATGGTATCCGATCATGTGGACGCCGATGATATTCCTGTATTTCTTGTTGATAAGCACTTTTATGATGCCGTCTCCGCCTTCGTTTTCGGCGACGTATCTTCCGGAGTACATCATCGAAAGCTTCGCGACCTCGAAATCGATGCCCTTTTTCGTCGCGCTTTCCTCGGTCTCGCCGACCGCGGCGACCTCGGGATTCGTGTAGATGACGGAGGGAATGGCGTCGTAGCGCATGAAATCCTTTTTGCCGAGAATGTTGTTGACGGCAACCTCGGTCTCGCGGTAAGCGGTATGAGCGAGCATCGAAAAGCCGTTGACGTCGCCGGTGGCGTAAACGCCGGCAATGTTGGTCTCGCACCTGTCGTCCGTCTTTATCTTTCCGCGCTCCGTTTCAACGCCGATCGTCTCAAGCCCGAGTCCCTCGGTGAACGCGCGGCGTCCGATGGAGAGAAGGACTTTGTCGGCGGGAACCTCGTGGAGCTCCTCGCCCTTCTTGTAGATGACCTTTCCGGTCTCTACGCCCGTGACGGCGCAGCCGAGGTTGAACGTGATGCCCTTCTTCTCGTAGTTTTTGAGAAGTATCTCGGAGATCTCGCGGTCGGTGGGTCCGGCGATCTTGTCCATCATTTCGACGACCGTGACTTTCGAGCCGACCGTGTTGAAGTACGAGGCCATTTCGAGGCCGATAACGCCGCCGCCGATGATGACGAGCTTTTCAGGTACCTCCTGGAGGTCGAGGATCTCGCGGTTCGTGAGAACGAAGCCGTTTTTAAGTCCTTCCTTTACTCCGGGGATCGGAGGGGTGACGGGCACGGAGCCGGTGCAGATCATGAGCTTTCTGCCGGTGTAGGTGTCACCGCCGGCTTCGACTTTGAAGCCTTCCGCGTCTCTGCCTTTGATAACGGCGGCCGCCGTAACCACGGTGACTTTGTTTTTCCTGAGCTTCGACTGGATGCCGCCTACGAGCGTCTTTACGACCTTGTTTTTGCGTGCGACGACGGTCTTGTGGTCGAGGTGGAGACCTTCGGCCGTTACGCCGTATTTTTCGCCGTGGGCAACGCCGTCGTACAGCTTCGCCGAATACAGGAA
>CADBOE010000223.1 GCA_902796205.1 uncultured Ruminococcus sp.
ACCGGCTCTTTTGATTACGTTTATGAGAAAACCGGCGGCGGATGGTTATTTACGTCATTTGCGACAAGAATTTCCATTTATGAGCGGTTGCTGACTGAAAGCGGCGGGGCGGAGGACGGCGCTGACGCGGATAAAGGCGGCCCGGTTTCAAGCTCGGCGGCCGGCTCGCTTTTCGCCGTTCTGCTCCTTGGCGCCGCGGCGTTTTACGCGTAATGAAGTAAGCTTCGGTATTTCTTTTATGATTAATTGGTTTTGGAATATGAAAAAATCTTATCGACTTGCTGATTATTGAATAGGAGACGGCCATGAAAAAGCTTTATTTGAACATATTTCTTTTTTGTTGCATTTTGCTGTCTGCGTGTTCTGCATACGGAGCACCGGTTGATATATCAGAGCCTGCCGACACCGGCGGAACGGTTTTTCAGACGACTGACGCGTCGACATCCGTCTTGCCCGCCGAAACGGAGCCTCCGTTTTTTAAAACCGAGGTGCCTTTTGAGCGGCCTACTGATGAACCTGTCAAGACTGGCGAAAACAGTGTTACTTCAATCCCGGCTTTTTCTCTTGCACCAACAGAATCCCTTTCTACTCCCGGTATTCCGGAGACAACCGAAGCGCCGACGCCAATTCCTGCTTACATGAAAGATTACGGAGAATGGATGGACTGGCGTGTTTCCCATCCTGAAGAATACAACGAATGGAAGCTAACGAACGTCCCGGAGAAGATTAGCCGGCGGTCAATTGAATATACAGAGATTCCGGAAGCCCCGATAACAGAATTGAGCGACCGATATATTGACGTCATGTTTGACAGCAGTTTTCCGTATGAGAAATTCGGAAGCAGTTATAAGATCTGGGATGAATATATAAGTACGCCGCTGAGCATGCCAAGAATCTTTTTTATAATCGACAAACTCGGAATTGCGAAAGAGGAATTGCTTGAATATTTAAAATGGCAGAACTGGTCGGATGCGTTCGAAAATACCGACCTTTCTAAAGAGGACATTGACGTATTATATTCCGGTGATAAAAAATTGATTCGTGATCATTTCAGAGCGGGAGACGGATATACGTATCTGTTCGGTGATCTGCTTTTTACGTCTCCGGAACTGAGTCTGTATGTCGACCCGTTCGATATCGGCCGTATGTTTACGCCAGATTCTTTTGCAGAGTTTGCGGGGCCCGTCTTAACTGAAGAAGAAAAGGAACACTGGGCAGAATCCCGGGCAAAATATGAGCTCGTAAAAAAGCGTGACGCCGGCGAACTGACTATGGAAACTGCCGAAGAGCTGATCGGCGGATTTATGTACCTCTACAAGAATCTCAGATATTCACCCGATGATTTTGCCGGCGAACCGATGTCAAACTACGTTGTCGATTACCCCTGGGGGGAGGATAAGTGCGTATTTAAAGATTTTGCCTGCGTCGAAAGGCTGCAGTTTTCGTTTTTGGATTTTGATATCGTCGGCCGCTATAATTACGTGCTGGCAGGACAGATCTTTAATTTGTTTGATTGGTTTGACGAATTCCAGTATGTGATATCAACAGATCCCGGGTTCTACTGCGGCGAGATCAAACCGTTTGACGACGGCTACACTCTCGCGGATCACATCAATATCGTGTACACGGACAACGAGGATGCTTACGCAGAATTGACCGCCCGAAAGCGTGACGGCAGCGGTGAAGCGGTGTATACCGTCAATTTCAAAAAGTCTTATGAACGGTGGCGTATCTCAAGCGGAACGATGCTTGATCTGATCCTTCGCGTCGATTACGGTTAAGCCGAAGATCCCGGCTTAAGATCTCCTTAAGATCTCCTCTCAAAAAATAATGCGCTCAAAAAATAATGCTGGACAACCGGTCCGGGATATGATAGAATACGAATCGCGCTTGCGGGGAAATTCTTTTTCCGGTCAGAAGATTCCGCCGGCGCGGCAGCTGCCAATGTGGCTCAGGGGTAGAGCAATTCACTCGTAATGAATAGGTCGTGAGTTCGATTCTCACCATTGGCTTTCGGTATGCGGACGGCACGCTCCCGTATGATGCGGGGCGGCCGTCTTTCTTTGTTGAAACGGGACTGCCCGATATGGTATTATTGTGGACGAGGAGCTGAAATCATGGTCATCGCTGTGATATTGGCCGCCGGTACCGGCAGCCGGATGGGCGGAAAAATACCGAAGCAGTTTGCCCTCGCGGGAGGCAGAACGGTATTGTCATATACCATAGAGGCGTTCGAGCGGCATCCCGGAGTGGACGCCGTCGCCGTCATATGCTCTCCGGACAGGACGGACCTCGTCCGGAGCGTGATCAGCAAACATGCTTTCACGAAAGTGCGCCGCGTCGCGGAGGGCGGCCCGGACAGAAGAAGCTCTTCCCGGCTGGGCGCCGAGGCCGCGCGTGCGATCGCCGCTGAGGCCGGCGCGCCCGAGGACGGAGTGATCGTGCTCATCCACGACGCCGCGAGACCGAACGTCAGCGAAAAAGTGATCTCGGACAATATCAGGACGGCGTCGGAGACAGGAGCGTGCGTGACCGCCGCTCCCGTCACGGACACGGTCATAATCACCGACGGCAACGGCGCCGCGGACCGTATTCCGGACAGGCGGCTGGTAATGAACGCCCAGACGCCGCAGTCGTTCCGCCTGCCTGTCATTCTGAAGGCCCACGAACGGTACGAGGCCGCGCTGGCTTCCGGAGCCGCGGCGGCGCCCGTGACCGACGACGCGGGACTCGTTATCGCCGCCGGCATGAAAGTCACGGTTTGTCCGTCCGGCGGGGACAATTTCAAGCTGACCGTTCCGGCGGATCTTGAAAGATTCAGAAAAATTGCAGAAATCAAACGGAGGGAAGCAGATGGCATCAGAAAAACCACGCAGGAACGTTGACGGTGACCGGTCGGGAAACAAGCGCCCCCGGCTCACTGAAAACGCAAAGACCGCGCTTCTGACGGCGGTCAGCACGCTTCTGTTCGTCGTTCTCGTTATCGGGATTTACGTGAAGGCCGGATCGGACGCGTATAAAAAGCACTGCTCCTTCGACAGCTATACGCTTCAGGCGATGGCGTGGCGCCGCGGCGAAACGAAGCTCGACAAGAATTATCCGCATCTGGAGCTCGCGATCATCAACAGACCGTGGCTCGAAACGCATGACAAAAACGATTATATGGCGTACCGCGAGACGTTCGGAGATATAAACGCCCCGATACAGCACGTGGAAGGCAACGAATACTACGTCAGTTTCCCGCCGGTTCCTTCCGTGCCGATGTTCGTCATGAGCTTTTTCACCGGCAGGGAGACGCCGGACAATCTTTTCTCGATCCTGTACGCCGCGGGTTCGTTCGCGCTGGCCGTTCTCATATGCAGGCGGAGCGGCTACGGGTGCGTGCTGTCGCTTGCGGGCGGGATCTTTTCGGGCGTCGCTTCCGGAGCTCTTTTCCTCTGCGCGAACAAATATGCCGGCGGTCCGTGGTTCGCCGCGCAGAATCTTGCCATACTGTTCACGTTCGCCGCGTTTTACTCGGTGCTCGGCAAGCGCAGAGCCGGAACGTATCTGTCGTTCGCATTTCTCGCCCTCGCCGTCGGCTGCAGACCTTTTCAGATACTCTATTTCATCCCGCTTGCGTATATCGCCGCGAAAAAAGAGGATTTCAGAGTCGTCAGGACGCTTCCGTATTACGTTGCCCCTGCCGTGATCGGCGGCTCGTATATGATCTATAACTACGTCAGGTTCGGTGATCCGCTGGAATTCGGCCACAATTTCCTGCCGGAGTTCATGCGCGTGCCGGACGGCCAGTTTTCAACCGCATACATAAAAGGCAACGCGAAGGCGTTTTTCAGGATTTTTCCGTCATACAGCGACGGAAAACTGGAATTTACCAGATACGGATTTGCCTTCTGGGTGTCGAACGTTATTTTCGTGCTGGCCGCAGTCGCGCTGATCCTTTACGCCATATACGTTTTCAGGGAAAGACGAGCGAGACGTTTTCCGTTCTTCCGCGGCGCTGTGTTTACCGAAGCTGCTCTTTTCGCTCTGGCGGGCGCCGTTCACGTTTTCCTTCTGCTTCTGCACCGCACGGCGGGAGGTTGGCAGTTCGGCATGCGTTATACGGTGGATATAATACCGGCGATGCTGATGATCTGCGTATATTGCTGCCGTCCGTTCTTCGCGAAGGAAATTGCGGACAAATCCGGTCCTGCGACGGTATTCAGGGGAGCTCTTGCCGCGCTCGCCGTGCAGCTCCTCGTTTTCGGGGCGTGGATAAACATTTACGGTTCTTATATGATGTTTAGCTGATGAGGTTCGGCTGAGCCGCGGTTAAAGCGGTTTGAATAATTATTGCGATCTGCTTATGGCATGATCCGGAAGGGGATGGATATTATGAGAGCGAAAAAAGAGGATTTTATACGCGGAGCGGTGCTGCCCCGCTACAGCGTGACGGGAAACGTGCCGGTCGGATACAGGCTCGACGGCGAATTTACCGCGGGAGTTCCCGAAGGCTGCGACGCCTTTGCCGAAACGAAAAAGATCGGGTCCGACGTCGTTTTCTCCGTGATAAGGTGGAGAACGGGGGACGGCCTTGAATTCCGCGCGGAATGTACGGAATATGCCGATTTTCCGGTGACGGAATGGATCGCGTATATCACAAATACCTCGACCGTGAATTCCGCCGTGATCTCGGATTTTCAGATAACCGCCGCGCCGGAAATGGCCGGGCCGGTGACGCTCAGGCACGGAAACGGAGATACGTGTACGCCTGACGGATATTCGTGGCGGGAGGACGAGGTCGGCGAGGACGGCGTCTGCATCCACCCGTGCGGCGACGGAACGTCGTGCAACGGCGCCTTCCCGTATATGAGATTCGGTTCGGAGGGCATGTTCCTGAACGTCGCTGTCGGCTGGACCGGAACGTGGCTCATGAACGCGAAAAAAAGCGGCGGAAGACTTGAAATATCCGTTTCGCAGAAAAATTTCAACACGTATCTCGAGCCGGGAGAAACTGTCAGAACGCCGTCGCTTCTCATTCAGGCCGCGGACGGCTCCGCGGACAGGGCGGCGAACCTGTGGCGTACGTTCTACGTCGGACATATCCTTCCGAAGGAAAACGGCTCACCTCTCGCGCCGAAGCTCGCGCTGCACAGGTTCATGGCCGGGGGACTTCCGGAATTCTGCGGCGCAAACGAGGAGAACCAGCTCGAGGGGATAAAAGCATATCTCGAACGCGGTCTGAAGCCGGATATATGGTGGATCGACGCCGGCTGGTATCCGTGCGGCGGCAACTGGTACGAGGGCGCAGGAAACTGGTATCCCGATCCGGAACGTTTCCCGGACGGACTCCGCAAGATCGGAGAGATTTGCGAGCAGGAGAATATAGACCTTCTTCTCTGGTTCGAGCCCGAGCGCGCTTTCCGCGGATCGGAGATCTGGCGCGAGCACGACGAATATCTGATCCACGGGGCGCCGGAGGACGGGAACGCACTTTTCTATCTCGGAGATCCTGAGGCGCTGCGCTGGATCACAGACCGCGTTGATTCGATCATAAAAGAATACCGTGTGAAATTCTACCGCCAGGATTTCAATTTTTCTCCCGCCGGGTACTGGCAGGCCGGAGAAGCGGCGAACAGGCGCGGAATACACGAAAATCTCCATATCCAGGGCTATTACGCCTTCTGGGACGAGCTGCTCCGGCGCAATCCCGGTCTGCACATAGACTCGTGCGCCGGGGGCGGCAGACGGAACGATATCGAAACGATGAAAAGAGCCGTTCCTCTTCATTACACCGACATCGGATACGGCCATCATCCCATTAAGCAGAAGCAGCACCGCCAGATGTTCGAGTGGATACCGTATTTCCGCGCGCACAACATGAGCTGGGACGAGCCTGACGGAACTTACGGCGGGACCGGACGACCTGTGGACGAATTCGCCTATCAGTGCGCGCTTGCTCCCGCGGTGACGTCGATGACCGAATGGAACGGACCTGAGAATGAATTCGAACTCGGAAGAGCTTTCATACCCGTCTGGAGGCGCTGCGCGGAGATCATGCTGCGCGCCGATTATTATCCGCTCACCGAAACGAACGCCGACGCTTCTTCCTGGTACGCCATGCAGTTCTTCGATCCCGAACGCGGCGACGGATTCGCGCAGATAATAAGAAACGTTCTCTGCGGGGAGTCAAGATTTGTCCTGAAAGGGTACGTTCCCGATGAATGCCTCGGAAGAATATACAAATTTACCGAGCCTCTGAGCGGCCGTACCTGGACCATGTCCGGCAGCAATTTCAGGAACGGCGGCTTCGAGATCTCTCTTCCCGAAAGGACCGGCGAGATCTGGTTTTATTGTATTTTGTAACGCCTTATGATAAAATCAAAGGATGATTCCGCCCGTTCAGGCAGAGGCCGGCGGAGTCGTGCCTTTTGAAAGGAAGCGCGTTATGGACAACAGGCTCGAAAATGACGGAGAAATAGAGATCGTCCGTATGGACGGAAAGGAATTCGGAGGGACGGCCGCGGGCCCTGCTTCCGGAGAGACTTCCGGCGTGCCTGAAAACGGAGGAGCCGAGCCGCCTGTAAAGAAGAAAAAGAAGAAAGCCGCGAAGGTCGTGATAATAATCATCGCCGTCCTTTTGCTGCTTGTTATCGCAGCCGTGCTGACCGTCTCGGGCATTTTCAATAAATACGTCGACAAGATAAATTACACCCACGATCCGTACGATCCGCACGATACCGGGCCGATAGCGATAGATTCGCTGCCGCCGGACTTTTTCGACGAGCCTACCGAGGTACCGGCCACTCCCGAGCCGGGCGCCACGCAGGGTCCGACCTCGCTGCCGACGGAGATCCCGACCGGATTCATTCCTCCCACGCACGACGCCGAGGATGATTTCCTGATGATGGACGACAGGGTGCTGAACGTTCTCATAATAGGGTCTGATTCGAGAGACCTGAACACGTTCAGGGGCAATTCCGACGTCATGATGATGCTTTCGATCAACAAAAAGACAAGAAAGCTGTGGATAACGTCCTTCCAGCGCGACACGTATCTGCACGTTCCGGGCATAGGCTACAACAAATTGAACAGCGCGTATCCGTATAGCGGGGCGAAGCTTCTTCAGAGGACGCTTCAGGAAAACTACCTCGTCGTGATCCCTTATTACGTGATAGTTAATTTCGAAAGCTTCACCGAGATAGTGGACGACATCGGCGGCGTGGAAATAAAAATATCCGACGGCGAGGCGAAATATATTTCCGGGATCGACAAGGGCGGGACGTACGTTCTCAACGGAGAGCAGGCGCTCCAGTATTCGCGGATCAGATATCTCGATTCCGATTTCTACAGAACGCAGCGCCAGCGCAACGTGATGACGAAGGTGATAGAGAAGCTGCGCGGACGCGGCGTGACCGAGCTCATGGGGATCATGGATTCGCTGCTGCCGCTTATGACGACGAACATGCCAAGAAACGAGCTGACCGCGCTTATCCGGAACGTCGGTGAATATTCGAAATACCCGCTGAACGAGCTGAGAATACCCATTGACGGGACGTGGCATTACGATTATCTTCCGAAGGTCACGCACGTGGTCATCGTGGAAAGCTTCTGGAAAAACATCGTTGCCATCAGGGACAAGGTCTACGAAGGCATTTATTCGTGATCCTTCGGGAAAAAGGATCGCGGCGGAGGTCGACTGAGGTGAAAAGGAAGAAAAAAGGCGGAAAAGCCAGGAAAATGATCAGCCCGGGATATATTATCGCGAGCATCGTCGCCGCGGGGATCTCGTTCATAGTTATCCCGAAGATAATCGACGCCGCCGCGGCCGGCATTTACAAAAAACTGTCCACACCCGATCCCGTGCCGGACGACGAAGACTGGGGACCGGTCATCGTCAGGAAAAAAAGCGCCGGAAGCGCTGACGATTGCGGCACGCGGAATTGCGCCGAAGCTGAAGAGGGTGATGCCTGATGAATGATTTTGAGATGAATCCTCAGGAGATGGTGGACACTATCATGAAAAAGATAAAAGAAGCCAGAGACAGCATGACGAGATTCAATCTTGTTATTCTCGGAAAGACCGGCGTCGGCAAAAGCACGCTCATCAACAACATTTTCTCGGAGCCCATCGCAGACGTTGGCATCGGAAAACCCGTAACGAGCCAGATCAGACAATACGAAAGGGACGGTTATCCTCTCCGCGTGTTCGATACGCCGGGACTTGAGCTGTCCGGTGACAACGCGGTCGATCAGCTGCTTGCGGATATCAGGGAAACGGTATCCGCGGGACTCAGATCCGGCAGGCCCGAGGACGCGATCCACTGCATCTGGTATTGCGTTTCGGCGTCGTCGCACAGATTCGAGGACGCGGAAAAGGCTTTTATAACTAAGCTTTCGGAGGAGATCGAGTGCAGGCTCCCGATAATCGTCGTATTGACTCAGTCGTTTTCTAAAAACGACGCTCAGACGCTCAAATCCGTAATAGAAAAAGAGAATCTGCCGGTCACGCAGGTCGTCCCGATCCTCGCCGGCGATTACGAGATCGACGAGGAATACGTCGCGAAGGCATACGGGCTCGACAGACTTATCGACGTCACTTACGGAGTGATACCGGATGCCGTCAAAAACACGCTTGCCGCCATTCAGAAGGTAAACGTCAGAATGAAGCAAAAGAAGGCGCACGTTATAGTGGCAACGTCCGCCGCCGCTGCCGCCGCCACGGGAGCGATACCGATACCGTTTTCAGACGCGGCGCTGCTCGTGCCCGAACAGATCGGGATGCTCGCGAGCATAACGGCCGCGTTTGGTCTTCCCGTTGAAAAGAGCGTGATCACCGCCGTCGTGTCATCCACGATAGGCTCAGCGGGAGCGACCGTTCTCGGAAAGAGCATCGTAGCCGGCATCTTCAAGCTCATTCCCGGAGCCGGTTCTGTGGTCGGCGGGGCGATATCCGGCAGCGTGGCCGCCGCCATAACCGCCGCGCTGGGAGAGGCTTATACCGGCATACTCACGCTGATCTGCACCGGCGAAATGAAGAGCGAGGAGCTCGAAACGGAAAAAGGCAGAAAGCTGATCAGAAAAATGTTCAGAGACAAGCTGAAGCTGAAAAGGGGCAGCGACGGCGAGCCGGAAATAAAAGCCTCGGGCAAAAAGGCGTCCGGAAAGGCGCCCGGAAAGAAGAAATAGCGGGGAGCTGATAACGTGCCAGAAAATCTTGACGTTTATCTCATAAAACTTGTCGGCACGCTGTCCCTTATGCTCGTCGTTTCCGCCGTCATAAGCTCCAGCAGGCTGATCAGCCGCTTCAGAGGCGGCGCGTTCAACTGGAAATTTTCCGTTATAATCGGCGTTTTCGGCGGCCTTTTCGGCATTTACGGAAACATATCCGGAGTCGACTGGAACGGCGCTCTCGTTTCCGTGAGGGATATCGGGCCGATGATGGCAGGCTTTGTGAGCGGTCCTCTCGGGGGCGTCATTGCCGGCGCCATAGCCGGAGCTCACAGGCTGCTTTTCGGCGGAGACACGATGTACGCGTGCATGATCGCCACCACGCTGATAGGACTTATCTGCGGCCT
>CADBOE010000224.1 GCA_902796205.1 uncultured Ruminococcus sp.
GGCCGAGATATGCACAGGCCATAGAAAGCGCCGTGCCCCACTGGCCTGCTCCTGTCTCCGTCGTGACGCCTTTCAATCCCTGCTTTTTCGCGTAGTAGGCCTGCGCGATGGCGGAGTTCAGCTTATGGGAACCGCTCGTGTTGTTCCCTTCGAATTTGTAATAGATCTTTGCCGGCGTTCCGAGCGCTTTTTCGAGGAAATACGCTCTCACGAGCGGCGAAGGCCTGTACATTTTGTAGAAGTTCAGCACTTCTTCCGGTATCGGAAAATATTCCGTATCGTTATCCAGCTCCTGCGCCACGAGATCGTCGCAGAACACGCCTGAAAGCTCGGCGGCCGTCATCGGCTCGTGAGTGCCCGGATTGAGCAGCGGAGCCGGCTTCGTCGTCATTGCCGAACGGATGTTATACCATGCGGTTGGAATCTCGTTTTCTTCGAGGTAGATCTTGTAGGGTATTTCTTTCATAGCAACCATCCTTTCCTTTTTACCGTGCTATATTCTGATATTGCAATTTACTGATTTCCTGTACGCATGACGTAATCTTTAAGAAACTCCATGGCCATTCCGTATCCGTCAAAGCCGTATCCGGCCACGGTCCTGAGGCACGCCATCCCCGCATACGATACTTTTCTGAAGGCTTCGCGGGAATTCACGTCCGATATGTGCACTTCCGCCGCCGGAAGCGCCACGGCCTTCAGCGCGTCCAGTATCGCGACGCTGGTATGCGTATATGCCGCGGGATTAATGACAATGCCGTCCGCGGTTCCGTACGCCTCCTGTATCTTGTCGACAATGGCGCCCTCGTGATTCGACTGGAAGCATTCAGCGAAAACAACGGCGCCGTTTGCGTCCGAGAGCCCGACGGCACGTCGTCCGATAAAATCAACGAGATCGGCATACGTTTTATTACCGTATATCGCGGGCTCGCGTATTCCGAGCATGTTGAGATTCGGCCCGTTTATGACAAGAAGTCGTATGACCGGAAGATCAGCGTGAGGGTCGATGCCCGCTCTGATCTGGGCGGCGAGATGCTTTGCGACCGAAGCGACGGTATCTTCAGGGAGCTTTCTTCCGGTAAAAAGCTCCGAAGAGCGCGCCGCCTGCGCAACGAGCATGAGAAGGCCTCCTGCGTTCTTCAGGCCGAGGCTGTCAGCCTGCAAAAGCAGCGCGGTCTTTTCCGGATTATAAATCATATCGATAACGTATCTGAGGCCCGGGAGACGCGTCAGATCGACGGGCGATTTTCCGGTATCGGGGTACATTCCGACGGGCGTGGCGTTAATGAGCAGCGTCGCGCCGGAATGCTTCTCTATATCCGAATAACCGTTTTCGCCTGAACGGCTTATGACAACCGGCCGCGCTCCGGCCGAAGACAGCGCGCGAACGGCGGCCGCGGACGCTCCGCCGCTTCCGAGAACGAGCGCCTTCATCCCCGCTATATTGTTCCCGGCCACCGACCGGATCAGTTCGGAAATGCCGTAAATATCCGTATTGTCGCCGAAAAGAGTTCCGTCCGGCCTGCGAACGACGGTATTTACGCTGCCCGCCGCACGCGCGTCAGCCGAAAGCTCGTCGATGAACTGAACGACGTTTTTTTTGTAAGGAATTGTCACGTTCATTCCGTCAAGACCTGACGAGCGCAGAAATGAGCATACGTTCTCTTCCGGCATCTCGTACAGTCTGTATTCGTATTTTCCGAGCATAGCGTGGATGCGCGGCGAATAGCTGTGTACCAGCGATCTTCCTATGAGCCCGAAACGTCCGTCCATCTCATCTCACCTCGCTGTAGCTTCCGAGATAACTGCAGCTCTCGCAGGCCGACGGAAGCTCGCACAGGAGCTGTCTGAATTCGGGAGCGTAAACAGGTATGTCGAGGTCGAAATAAAACATGAATTCGAATTCCCTGTCCGGGATCGGGCGGCTTTCAAGCTTGATCAGATTTATTCCGAGCGCGAAAAATTTCGACAGCAGCATATAAAGCGCGCCGGGTTTGTTCGGAAGAGTCACCATCAGACTGGTCCTGTCTGCTCCGGGCAGTATCTCAAGCTCGCGGCTGATGCAAATGAATCTCGTGAAATTGTCCGGACTGTTCTCGGCTGAATTTTTGAGGCACCTGAGTCCGTAGTACGAAGCGCACGAAGGATGAGACAGCGCGCATATATCGTCCCTGTCGCTTTCGGAAACCTTTTTCGCGGCTTCCGCGGTATTTTCGCACGGAATGAGCTTCGCGCCCGGCATTGTTTTCAGAAATTCCGAGCATTGCAGAAGGGCCTGTTCATGCGAATAAACCTCTTTTACGCTTTCAAGCGGTATTTCCTTTTTCGCAAGAAGGCTGTGCGTTATTCTCATCTCGACGGAGCGGACGATTCTGAAATCGTGCTTCATCATCAGATCGTAAACGGTATTGACTGTTCCGGCCGTGCTGTTCTCGACCGGCAGCACGCCGTACCGGCAAAGGCCCTTCTCTATCGCCGTAAATACGGCGTCGAAGCCTGAAAAGAACATGATGTTCGGATTCTTGAAGAGCTTCTCGCACGCGAACTGTGAATTCGCGCCCTCGACGCCCTGACATGCCACGAATGCGAATTCAGGCAGCATACGCGGCGAGCTTTCGAGCGCTGCGAGAACGTCATCCGCGAGCTTCCCCGAAGCTCCGGACGTTCTGTACTGATACGCCCTGCTTAATTCGAACATGAGAGAATAAAGCAGATTCGTATAGCCTCTGATCTCCTCCGGCGATCCCGAGGACACCTCCTTCAGCTTCTCGCGTTCACGCCTCGCGTTATATACGGGAAGGCCGTTCGCCTTCTTGTACTCACCTATCTTTTTCGCCGTCTCCATACGTTCGGCGAAAAGCTTTACGATCTCAGCGTCCGTTTCGTCTATCAGTTTACGGTATTCGTCAATGCTCATCGCACACCTCTCAAAGTTCTATTTTACGTCCGAGGAAAGCGTCGTAAACGGCGATCGCAGCCGCCGCCTCCACACACGGCACCGCTCTCGGAACGACGCACGGATCGTGTCTGCCTCCGACGCGTACCGGAATATTTTCCATTTTTTCGAGATCGACGCTCTGCTGCTCCGAAGCGATCGAAGGAGTCGGCTTGAAAGCCGCCCTGAAGACCAGCGGCATACCGTTTGTTATCCCGCCGAGGATGCCTCCGGAATTATTTGTCGCGGTCCGCACTTTTCCGTCTTTCACTTCAAAACGGTCGTTGTTCGAACTGCCTCTGAGAGACGCGGCTCCGAATCCGGCGCCGAATTCGATTCCTTTTACAGCGGGAATGCCGAACACGGCGGCTGAGATGCGGTTTTCCATACCTCCGAAAACGGGATCACCGAGTCCCGCCGGAATGCCGGTGATAACGCATTCCACGACGCCTCCCACGGAATCGCCTTCAGCTGCGGCGCGTTCAATTTCTTCTTTCATTCTCGCCGCGGCCTCTTCGCCCGCGACCGGAAAATCGCCGTCCAGCGGCGCTTCGCCTGGATCGCGGTCGTCGGTAACGCTTCCGATCGAGACTATCCTCGCGGCCAGTCTTATATTTTCCTCTTCCAGAAGCTGTATGCATATCCCGCCGGCGATGCAGACAGGCGCCGTAAGCCTTCCCGAAAAATGGCCTCCGCCGGCCGTGTCGGCAAATCCGCCATACTTTACGTAAGCCGTATAATCGGCGTGTCCGGGCCTCGGAACCGTCCGGAAGGCGGAATAGTCGGTGCTTCTCGCGTCCGTATTGCGTATCACGGCTGCGACCGGAGCGCCGCACGTGCGGCCGTTCACGATTCCGCCGATGAATTCCACCGCGTCCGCCTCGCGTCTTTTCGTCGACAGCGAAGAACGCCCCGGCGCACGCCTTTCCATGAATTTTGCAAGCCTGTCCGCGTCGATCGCCTTTCCCGCCGGGATTCCTTCGAGGACCATGCCGATCGCGGGAGAATGCGATTGTCCGAATATAGTCATTTTGATATTTTCACCGTAAGTTGAACTCATTTCATCCACCTGCCCGCCGGTCCTATGAAAGATCCGGCGAAAAATCGAGATTTTCCATGGCTTTCCAGAAACCGGGATACGATTTTGAAGCGCATCCCGCGTTTTGTATCACGACCGGTCCTCCGGCTCCGGTAGCGGCAACGGCGGCCGACATGGCTATCCGGTGATCGCCGAAAGTATCTACGCGGCCTCCGCGTATCGCTCCGGGACGTCCGCGGACGGTCAGACCGTCGTCACGCAGCGTCACGTCAGCTCCGAGGGACTGACCCATCGAATACATCGCCGCCAGCCTGTCGGATTCCTTGAGTCTTAACCGGGCCGCTCCGGAAATATTCGTCGTTCCTTCGGCAAACATTGCCAGCGCCGCGATCACAGGCACGAGATCGGGAACGTCGGTCGCGTCTACGTCGATACCGCGAAGACGGTTTTTCCTGACGAAGACGGCGTTATCCTCCGGCTTTACGTCGGCTCCGAAGGCGCGGAGCACGTCGACGATCTTTCTGTCCCCCTGAGGCGACGAGCAGTCGAGTCCCGTTACCGTTATTCCTTTTCCGGAAAGAGCGCCGGCGGACAGGAAGAACGCGGCGCCGGACCAGTCGCCCTCGACCGTGACCTCGCCGGAAAGAGAATAAGCTCCGGAATTCACGTTCGTATAACGGCCCTCTTCGTCAATCTTTATATTTACGCCCGCCTTTTCGAGAGCGCGGAGCGTCATTCCGATATAGCCGGCCGATTCGATTCCGCCCGTTACGCGAAGCGTCGATTCGCCGTTAAGGAGCGGAAGCGCGAACAGCATTCCGGAAACGAACTGTGACGAGATATTGCCCGGTATAGTGAAAGCGGCGGGGCGGAGCCTGCCTCTAACGCGGAAAACGTTTCCCTCGCGCCTGATCTCGCTTCCTCCGGCCGAAAGAGCCTCGCCAAGGGCCTCCATCGGCCTTTCCGAAAGTCTGCCTTCAGCTATAAAATCAGCGTCCGTTCCAAGTGCCGCGGCAACCGGCGCCAGGAATCTCAGCGTCGATCCGCTTTCGCGGGGATGAAGCTCCGCGTGCGCCGGAACCGCGCGGCGGTCAAGCGGAACGATCTCATATTCAACTATACCGGCAATTCCGCCGGATCCGTCCGGACAGCCCGTCTTTTTCGTGGATATACGCGCGCCGAGCGACTCAAGGCATGAAATTGTAGCGGATATGTCGTCCGACCCCTCCGGCATCCTCACGACTGTCCTCTCCGACGACAGCGCGGCGCAGATCATCAGGCGGTGGGCCTGAGATTTCGACGCGACGGCGCTGACCGCGCCGGATCTTCCGCCGGGATAAACGGTCACAGATCCGTCGACGGCATATTCTATTCCGTTTCGCGAAGACAGGCAGCAGTTCATTTCATACCTCCGTCCGCCATCCATTCACGCAATTCTTCCGAAGGAATATTGACGATCCTGCATTTGCCGATTTTTTCCGGAACGATGAGATTGATTCTTCCGCCGGATGCTTTCTTGTCGCCGCAGAGAAACGGCATCATCTCGTCCGCGGATCTGTCGATCCTGTCGGGCAATCCGTACGATCTTATGAGATTAACAATCCTCGAGGCGTCCTCTTTGCCGCATATACCGCGTTTTGCAGCAGCCGCGGTCACGGTCGCCATTCCGGCCGCCACGGCGAATCCGTGAAGGATCTTGAAATTTCCGAGCGCCTCGGCCGCGTGTCCGAAAGTGTGACCGAGATTCAGCATCATCCTGAGGCCGCGGTCGAATTCATCCTTTTCGACGTATTTCTTTTTTATCATCACGGAGCGTGTTATGATCTCCTGATAATCGGCCTCTGCAGGAGCGGCGGAGAGAATGCCGAACAGCTCTTCGCTGTCGAGGACGGCGCATTTTATGATCTCGGCGCATCCGGACAGATATTGATCTCGCGGCAGGGTCGCAAGAAGCTCCGTATCGCATATGACGGCAACGGGCTGATGAAATGCGCCGGCCTGATTCTTGCTTCCGCCGACGTCGACTCCGGTCTTTCCGCCTACCGAAGCGTCAACGGCCGAGAGCAGCGTCGTCGGGATCGAAGCGAACGCCGTTCCCCTCTTGTACGTGGCGGCCGCGAAGCCAGTAATATCGCTCACCACGCCGCCTCCGAGTGAAACGAACAGATCATTTCTGGCCAAGGAATACGAAAGGGCGCACTCAAGAATTTTTCCGTAGGTATCGAGATTTTTGGACGCCTCGCCGTACGGAAATACGAAGCGGTTTACGCTGAATCCGGCTTCGGCGAGAGATCTCTCCGCCCGCCTTCCGTAAAGCCCGAATACCGTATCGTCGGAAACGAGGAGGACCGATCCGGCGGCGGGGGTCTGTTTTCTTATGATCTCTCCCGCTTTTTCAAGCAAACCGGGTCCGATCGTGACGTCGTACGGGGACGAGGCGTTTATGCAAACTGTTTTAACGGATCCTGTTATACTCATCTTCCGTCCGCCTCCTCCTTCATTCGTTTTCCGTCTTCGAGCAGCTTTATCAGAGCTTCCTTATCGCCGCAGCCGATCGCGTCGCGGTATTTTACGAGTTCATTTATCAGCGACGTCAGTTCGGACGTGAGATTGTCGGCGTTTTCCAGAAAAAGCTCAGCCCACATCCCCGGGTTCAGCCACGCGACTCTCGTCATATCCTTGTAGCTTCCGGCCGATATGCCCTTGTGCTCCATGACTGAAGGGCTTTTTACGTAAGCATTCGACACGACGTGCGCGAGCTGGGAAGTGAAGGCGATCATCGCGTCGTGCTTTTCGGCGGTGGTAACGGTGATCCGCCCGAATCCGGCAGGCAGAAGCATTTCTTTTATGCGGCTGATAAGCTCTATATCGTTGAAATCCGGCGGTACGATGACCATAGGCGCGCCTGAAAACATATTGGCTTTGGAATATTTATAGCCGGAATATTGCGTCCCGGCCATCGGATGACCGCCCGCGAACGTGAATCCGTATTTTTCCGCAGCTTCGAGGCAGCCTTTCATCACGGCTCTTTTCGTTCCGCACGCGTCTATGACAACCGGCTTTTTTCCGATAAAAGGGCCGTTCTCATTGAGATATCCGACCGTGGCGTCCGGGTAGAGGCATACGATAATAAGATCGCATTCCTTCAGCCTGTCAGGCGTCAGCTCCGCGCGGACGTCCCCGGAAAGAACAGCGAAATCAAGCACCGACCGCGTGCGGTTCGCGGCAAGTACGTTATGTCCCGCCGCCGAATACGCTTTAGCGAACGATCCTCCTATGAGACCGAGTCCGACGATGCCGACAGTCATGAGAGCGCCTCCCTGACTTTAGCGATTTTCTTTGAAAGCTCGTCGTATTCATCGGGACGCAGAGACTGTGCCCCGTCGCAGAGAGCGTGTATGGGATCGTTGTGGACCTCGATGATCAGTCCGTCCGCTCCTGCCGCGACCGCCGAAAGAGCCATCGGAGGCACCATGCGGGCAATTCCCGTAGCGTGGCTGGGGTCAAC
>CADBOE010000225.1 GCA_902796205.1 uncultured Ruminococcus sp.
AAACGGAAAATTCCGGGAAATAAATCGGTCAAAGCCTTACGGCAGCTCGCTTCCGGAAGACGCGTGCCTCAGAGGCTATTGCGCTGAAACCAGGGTCTGTCCCCCGTTGCATTGTGTCCCCCGTTGCATTGTCCCCGTTGCACCCTCGCTGCAGCTTCCGGCCGCACCACGGTCTCTACCTCGGCCGGGGCCATTTACATTGTTCAGACAACATGTTATAATCGCAGCTGCGAACGCAAAAAGAACGTTCCGGATGGCTTGAGAAATTGTTTTCAAGTAATATGTTGGACGTAAAGGTTATGATAAATATTGACGCGGCGTCGCTGATCGGAGCGGCAGACGGAGGTTTCCATCATCGTGAGCAAAAAGTTGATTCTGCTTTTAGATATACTCATTTGTTTATCAACCCCGTTTGCTGTAATATCCTTCGCCATCGTGATCCTTTACGAAATCGACCCCCGCATCCCGGAGAGTATCGGCATACGGCTTCCTTTCTGGATGTTTGCCATATTGGTTCTGATCGCCGCCATCCCTGTTATACTTTGGACGTTCAGGGACAATCTGAAGAAATGAGCGAGGATTGACGTCGTTTTCTTTTATTTCAGCTATATGATTCCGCCATCTCCGCCGCTTTCCGCCGCTTTCCGCCATTCTACGGATTGACCCCGCTTTATTCCGGCGGGGTCAATGCGGACGCTGTATTTACAAATGTAAGATAGATATTCACCGTTTCATTCAGGAACCGGCATGCCGCGTCAAGACCGTCACATCTTGTAAACCGACGCGTTGATCACCTGCGAATCCCTCATCTCCCCGAAAAACGCGCCGAATATACCGCGTTTCTCTCCGTCCTGATCTTCGTCATCGTCGTTCTTTCCGTCGGCGCTGATCTTCGCGACGTTCTCCGAAATCATGGTGACCGCCTCCTCCTGCGCCTTGGTGCATACGACCACGGCGCATTCCGATATGCTCAGCTTTTCACTGATCTCCTCAGGCGTAAGCTCGGGTGAAAGCCTGACTTTCATACAGTGCTCGGCGCTTATCCCACCGGGATACTTTCTGAGCGTATCCGGCCCGATCTTCAGGAAAAGCCGCTCCGAAAAAGCCTTGCTGCACGGATTTACGACTTTCAGTTCGCCGTATTCGCTGTCGATTTCTTCAAAAGCGTCCTCCAGCTCCGCCGAAACAATGACCTTGCCCGTGACGAAAAGATATTCAAGCGCTGAAAGAGCGTCCGCGTCGCAGATCGTAACGTCTCCCGGAACGCACAATTTATTCCCGAATTTTCTTATCGTTTTCATCTTCAGCTCCAGATCGCCGTCGGCCAGCTTTGTTCCGTCCGGCACGCGCACGATGCCGGCTTCTTCGTCAAACCGATCGATCAGCCTGTCGAGCAGACTCTCGGCGACAATGATTTTCTTCGCGGAAAAATACAATCCTTTTGCGATCAGCGCATCCGTGTCGATCGTTTCGTCGAGAATGAACAGATTTCCGGGACAATAATAGCGGGAATTCGCCGCTCTTCTGACAAACAGGTCGCTGATCGCCGTATTGCGTGCCAGAATTGTTGCGCCGTCGGGATAATAAACCGTTTTGCCGTTTACTTTCATATTCGTCAGCTTGCCTTCCATGGCGTCCGGGACCATCGCCTTTCCGTTCACCAGAATGCTCGAATAGCTTTTTACCGCGTCCTCGCTCCCGCTCAGGACCGTGAGCTTGCCGTTTACCACCAGGAAGATTCCCGTTCCGTCGGCGCCCGGACCGATCTCGCCGGTTCCGTTGATGACGTTCACGTCGATTTTTTGACCGTCAGGAACGTCGATCACCTCTGACACGTTTAAAGATACGTGATACCGGTTCAGGAGCTCTTTTGAACGCTCTCCCGCGATCAGCGACGCGGCGTTTATGATGATCTTGTCAAAACCGGAAAGGCTCTCCTCCGTAACTTCTCTCGCGTCGCAAATGGCGGCGTTGATGATTTTGTTTTTCATAATAATTCCTCCGTAAATATGATTATTGAAGCATCTCTTTCAGCATTTTCCTGGCGCGGCTCAATGCGGCGCGCACGCCGGAAGGCGAAAG
>CADBOE010000226.1 GCA_902796205.1 uncultured Ruminococcus sp.
GGACGTCTGATGAACGTCAGACTGATGACGTTCAACGTTCAGCACTGCCTGAATTTTCATACGCGCCGCATAGATTTCGACGCCGTCGCGGAGCAGATATCCGCCTCCGGAGCAGACGCGACCGGATTGCAGGAGATCCGCGGCAGCGGTCCGACCGGCGGTTATGAGGATCAGACCGGTATTCTTGCCGGAAAAACAGGCTGCTGCGGGATTTTCGGAGAGGCGATACGCTTTAACGGCGCCGATCCGTACGGCAACGCGCTGCTGTCCCGGTATCCGGTCCTGAAAGCCGACGTTGTTCCTATACCCGATCCGGACCCGAGAAGATATAACGGCTATTATGAGACCCGCTGCGTGCTCAGAGCCGAGCTCGGCGTGCCGGGCGGACTGACGTTGCTCGTTACCCATTTCGGCCTTAACCCCGACGAGCACGAATCGGCTGTCAGAACGGTTCTTTCGCTCCTGCCGGAAAAGCGATGCGCGCTCATGGGGGATCTGAACGTAAGACCGGACGACGGCATTCTCGATCCGGTCAGAGCCGTTCTGACGGACACGGCCCGCTTCTTTCCGGAGTGGGAGAGCGGAATGACTTTCCCGTCCGACAGACCGGACAGAAAAATCGATTATATTTTTGTAACCCGCGATATAAAGGTCGCCGGAGCGTTCGTTCCCGCGGCGGCCGTCTCGGATCACAGACCGCTGGTCGCCGATCTGATTCTTGACTGAGAACGTTTTGCTCAACCGGAGGTAATTATGAAAAAATTGTTGTCCGTTATCATGACTCTGGCGCTGATCTGCGCCTGTTTCGCCACTGGAACCGTTTCGTTTGCCGACGATCCCGTATCGATCGAGCGAAGCCCGTCGGGATATATGATTCCCGAAGGAAGCGGCGTCACTTATACTGTCGTGGCAAGCGGTAACGTCTCGGCTTACGAATGGTATATAAGATACGATAACAGGGATTATCCGGCCATGCCGACGGAGGATACCGCATCCGCTCAGTGGCGTCAGTACGTCGGCTCCGTTACGGTCGGCACTCCGGGAAACCAGCTCACGCTGAACGGCGTAAAAAAAGAGCTGGACGGAGCGTTCATTTACTGCATCGCGAGGGGAGAGGCGAATCTCGCCGTATCATCGCTCGCTCCGATACTGGTCGGTGCGTCAGCCGTCCCCGGAGCGAGTCCTGTTTCGATCCTCCATACGGTAAATACGGAGAAGGACAAGCTGCTGAAGCTCGCTCTCAGGATAACCGAGGAAGACGGATTCACGTACGAATATACTTGGTACAGCTCGCACGACAGGAATATCGAAAACATAAAAGCGGTGCCCGACCAGTCAGAGGGTGACGAGACGAGCAACATTCTGATCGTGGATACGTCCGTGGCTGGCACGTATTATTACTGCTGCATGGTTTCAAAAAGCAAAAACGGAAAAGTGAACAGAAGCTATTCGGCCCTGTCGAGAGTAAACGTCAACGATCCGTCGTCTGATCCCGGCGAAACGCTGGCGATCGATATCACGAAGGCTCCCGCGAAGCTGAGCTACACCGTCGGAGAGAAACCTGACATCAGCGGTATGCAGATACGCTCGGTCAGCGGCAACGGATACGGAAATGTTGACGGCGCGAAGCTTTCCGGGGTCAGTGTATTTCCCAATTACATTTACGGACGGGATATAACGAGGCTCACCGTGACGTATGACGATTGCGGCGCGGCGTTTCCCGTCGTCGTTTCGGCAGCGGCGTCAGGCCAGTTCGGCATAGTTGCGGTATCCGACCGGGATTACGTTTCGTATATGCCCGGCGATCCGTTCGCACTCGAGGCGGCGGCGGTCAACGCGAATTCCGGCGTTGAGTTCAAATGGTACGAATCTGACGAAAACGGAACGAAAGGAACGCTCAGAGGTACCGGAACGAAGCTTTCGTTCCCGAGCGGATTCAAGCTTAGCGAAGTCAACAAAATGTATTATTATCTGTGCGTCGCCGAGTGCGACGGAAAAACGGCGGAGCTTCTTTTCACGGCCTCCTTCAGAGCGCCTGATTCTCCTGAAGATACTCCGGAGCCGGACGTCACAGCCGGGCCGCAAACCACTGAGAAGCCCGATATTACCGCCGGGCCCGGGGAGACTGCGGAGCCCGCGGCGACCGTGACGCCGGGCTCTGAGGCAACAGACGGCCAGCCGGCGACGGCAGACGTAACCGCGGATAACGCGTCGGAAGATCCCGGAAAGACTCCGGAAGCTACCGGAGATACCGCTGCCACGGACGATCCGGGCGCGGGTAAAAAAAGCGGAGGTGTAAAGCCGGGGATCATCATCGGCGCGGGAGTCGGACTCATCGCTCTTGCCGTAGCGATCGGCGTCGCGGTGATACTGATCTCTCGCAAGAGCAGTGAAAAGAAATAAATTGCCGGAAACGGCGGATAATATAAAGTCAGACGGAAACGACGTCCGCGGAAGAACCGTTTCAACGTTTGAAATGGTTCTTTACGCGATGCTGGGTACGATGGCGTTCTGCTCCAAGCTTATGATGGAAGGGCTTCCGAACGTGCATCTTATCGGTATGTTCGTGATGCTTTTCGCGCTTGTTTTCAGGACAAAAGGCCTGATACCGCTGTACGTTTTCGTGTTTCTGACCGGCCTTTACGCAGGCTTCAACGTCTGGTGGATACCGTATCTGTATATCTGGACGGTTTTATGGGGTGCGACGATGCTGCTTCCGAAAAATATGCCCAGATGGCTGCAGCTTGTCGTTTTTCCGGTCGTATGCGCCCTGCACGGGCTGTGCTACGGAACGTTATACGCTCCGATGCAGGCGCTGTTCTTCCATTACGATTTCAAGCGGACGCTCGCGTGGATCGCCGTCGGATTCAGATGGGATTGCGTTCACGCCGCCGGCAATTTCTGCGCCGGCCTTCTCGTTTATCCGCTGAAGGAAGTCATGATGAAGCTCGTAAGAAAAGGTCAGGGCGGGTTGTAGGCCGGTCGCTCCGGCCGGATGACGCGTTACGGTCGACGGCGGAAGCGCAGCCTGCGTAAGGGGGCGTAGGCGCGCCCTGTGCCGGAACTCGCCGGATCCGCGACGCCAGGGCTCACGCATGAAAAGAATGAATGATATCAGCAAGAAAAATATCGTCATAGGAACATCTGCGTTTTTTCCTGGCAAGACTGA
>CADBOE010000227.1 GCA_902796205.1 uncultured Ruminococcus sp.
CTTTTTCCGGATGGAACCTGCAGACTATAGGTGTAAGCTTTATCCGTTATGAGGTCAAGAATAAGACCTATGCAGATTATATGGGTTATATCGAGTTCCTGGAACTACACCGTATGATGTTGGTAGGAAGATCCTACGGAAGCATGAATCTCCTGTCAAAAGACGACGCAGAACTACCGGAAATGACTTTCAGAAAAGGTAGCCTGTTTCGGCAATGTTGTTAGCCGTTGCCGTTACCGTTGGCGCCGGAGAAAACCGGTTCCGTAGCGGAATACGACTGAACTGACGGAGGAGCCGCCCTGTTGCCGTCTGCCGATCTGCATGCAGACGGGATCAAGTGAGCCCTGGGATGTGACAATATCCTCCGGGATTTTTATCCAGGTATTTCTGATGATATTCCTCGGCTTTGAAAAAGTTTTCGAGCGGCTGTACTTCTACCGCGAGGGGAGCGCCGGCCTTCTCAGCTTCGTCGTTGACCGCTGACGTGATCGCGGGGAGAAGCGACGTGTCGGTGTAGTAAATGCCGGTTCTGTATTGTTCGCCTTCGTCTTCGCCCTGTTTGTTTACCGATAGGGGATCGATTACCGCGAAAAATCTGTCAAGTATTTCTTCGACCGTGATGGTGTTTTCGTCGAAGAGGATGCGGACAGTTTCGGCATGGCCCGTGTGCTCGTGGCGGACCTGCTCGTATGTCGGAGCCTGAGTACGGCCGTTTGCATAACCGACCTCGGTGGCAACGATTCCTTCGAACTGATCAAAATATTTCTGTACGCCCCAGAAACAACCTCCGGCAAGATAGATTTCTTTCATCCGGCATCACTCCTTTCTGTGCAACATTTTAGCGGTACTGCCGGGTTTGTCAAGATTTTGTTTACCCGGGGACAGACCCCGGTTTTGGCGGCTGTTCGACAGGTGCCTGAAATTTTGTTTACCCGGGGACAGACCCCGGTTTGACCCCGGTTTTGGCGGCTGTTCGGCAGGTGCCTGAAATTTTGTTTACCCGGGGACAGACTCCGGTTTTGACGCTTTTTGGAGCAGGTTTGAGCAGGCGCGGTGCGCTCTTTGGCAGTTGTCAACCGCGCCGGATTGTGGTAGAATGGAATGTACAAAAAGTGAAAGGAGACGACAACCGGATATGATAGTGGAAAAACTTGCCGATAATACCGTGCGCATACGCTTGACCGCAGAAGAACTGGAACGCCGCTCCCTTTCGATAGAAGCCATTGACAAATTGACCGCGGAAACGTACGACCCGGCATACGGGGCGCTCGTTAAAACAGTTGTATCGCTCGCGGAACTCGAACTCGGCATGACACTCGGCAGGATCAGCATCAGCAGAGAAATCGACAGGGAAACGAACGCAGTCAGTTTTACCGTGGAGGGCGTTGACGCCGGACCCGCATTTGACCCGGACCCTCAATACGCCGACACGAGGGCGCTGACCGACGCGCCGCAGGTTCCCGGACAGACGGGGAATGAAAACCGCAGACACAAAAAGGATCTTCCGCTGGCTGGAGTGGGGCAGAAGAATCCGCAAAAAATGCAGGAGGACGTCGCGCAGGGCGAGGTGAGAATTCCTTCGGGCTCGGCGGCGGCAACGATCGGCTCGGCCATCGCCGAGGCTCTTTTTAAAAAACTCATGATCGACGGGCTGATGAACGCCGCGAAAAACATCGGACGCGGAAGACGCCCGGATCAGCCGAAGCAGAATCTCGCACCGGACGAGCCCGATGCATCGGATTTTCCTTTCGACGATGATCAGGAACAGGATTCCGACGCCGGAAGGCAGGGCGGGAGAGAAACGCTTGAAAACGCGCTCCAATACAGACGTGAAATGCTCTTCGGCGATTCATACGAACGTAATGGCGGAACAGCAGTTGTTTCATTTGGATTGTACGATGAACTGTACGATTTTGTGAAAAATCACCCGTTTCTCGGAAAAATGAGATCGTCGCTTTACGAATTGAGAAGCGTATTCTATCTCGTTCTCGAAGCTTCGCGGGCGAACGCCGGGCTCCTTACGGACATCGAGGCGATTGCCGCCGAATACAAAGGAATACTTGTCCCGTCCCGTGTGACGCTCCCCGTGCTAAAGGAATACGGCACGAAATATTTCGGAGCCTCGGCTGTGCGGCTGATCTCCGCCTCTCTCGAACAAAAATGGAACGAAAAGCGATCCGGGCAGGGCCGGGACCCGGACGGGACCTGAACGAAAAGCGGCCCGGGCAGGGCCGGGACCCGGACGGGATCTGAACAAAATCCGGCCGGGATCTGAACGAACCCCGACGGGACCTGAACGAAACCCGGACGGGATCTGAACGAACCCCGACGAGACCTGAACGAAATCCGGACGGAACCTGAACGAAACCCGGACGGGATTTGAGCAAAACCGGGCGGGCAACGCATGAAGCCAAACGGTATCCGGCCCGGACCGGGATTGACGGCGCCGCTGCAGGCGTCATTGCCGGAAGGCAGCAAGACACGTACCGCATACAGACGGCATACTGCCGGACGGAAACGTACGATCAACGGAGGAATAACATGAGCAGCGCTGACACAGCTTTCATTAACACCTGCAAAGACATACTCGAAAAGGGCACGTGGGTCCGCGACCCGCGGGTCCGTCCGCACTGGGAAGACGGCGAGATCGCATATACGAAAAAGAAATTCGGCGTGGTTAACCGCTACGATCTGTCGCAGGAATTCCCGCTCCTTACCATCCGCCCCGTAAGCCTTGAAAAGGCCGTCGACGAGCTACTCTGGATATGGCAGAAAAAATCCAACAACGTACACGACCTCGGCAGCCACATATGGGACAGCTGGGCGGACGAAAACGGGTCTATCGGCAAGGCGTACGGCTACCAGATGAGCGTCAAGCACAAATACAGGGAAGGAATGTTCGACATGGTCGACCGCGTCCTTTACGACCTGAAAAACAACCCGTGCAGCAGGCGGATAATGACGAATATCTACAATTTCCAGGATCTTTCCGAAATGGCTCTCTATCCGTGCGCGTACAGCATGACCTTCAACGTCGTTGACGAC
>CADBOE010000228.1 GCA_902796205.1 uncultured Ruminococcus sp.
CACCCTTGTCTTCGGCTAACAGTTCCTACTGCCAAGTCTGTAGCGGACTTTCACCGCCAAGTAATCGCGCATGCCGAGCGCACAAAGAAAAACCATCGCTCCGACACGATGGTTTATGTAACTGGGATGGCAAGATTCGGACTTGCGAATGCCAGAGTCAAAGTCTGGTGCCTTACCGCTTGGCTACACCCCAACGGTCTGTCGGATTATATAATACAGACCGGCGTGTGTCAAGACGCGCGAAATGCCGTCCCGCGTTCCTCCGGCATCCGTTTCCCTCCCCCGTTTCCGTCTCCGTTTATGCCGTTTTCCGCGTCCGCGGGAGAAGCGCGAGACCGGTGCGAACGCCGGCCCGCGCCTCCCGTTTACCGTTACCGTTCAGCGTTTCACGTTCGGACGGGATCAGGCGGAAACGGTGAAACCGCCTTCGCTGTCGAGCCCGAGCTTTAACGTATCGCCCATGCCGAACGAGCCGGCCAGTATCGCCCTCGCGATGACCGTCTCCACCTTGCTTTGCAGATACCTTTTCAGCGGTCTGGCTCCGTAAAGCGGATCGAAACCTTCCTCGATGATCTTTTCCTTCGCCTCCGGACTTATCTCGAGTCCGAGCGACTTTTCCTTCAGCCTGCCCTTCAGAGACGCGATCAGAAGCTCGATTATCTTTCCGATGTCATTCTTCGTGAGAGGCTTGTAGTAAACGATCTCGTCGAGCCTGTTGAGGAATTCGGGTCTGAACGTGCGCGACAGCAGAGCGCTCACGTTCGAGCGCGCCTCTTCCGAGATCTCGCCGTCGGGACCGATGCCCTCGAGCAGATAATCGGAGCCGAGATTGCTCGTCATGATTATGATCGTGTTCTTGAAGTCGACGGTCCTGCCCTGCGAATCCGTTATCCGTCCGTCGTCGAGCACCTGAAGCAGTATGTTGAAAACGTCCGGATGCGCCTTCTCTATTTCATCGAAAAGCACAACGGAATACGGCTTTCTTCTGACCGCCTCGGTCAGCTGACCTCCCTCGTCGTAGCCGACGTATCCCGGAGGAGCTCCGCAAAGTCTCGACACGCTGAACTTCTCCATGTATTCGCTCATATCGATCCTGACCATATTGTGCTCGTCGTCGAACAAAGCCTCGGCGAGAGCCTTCGCAAGCTCGGTCTTGCCGACGCCGGTAGGGCCGAGGAACAGGAAGGATCCGATCGGACGGCCGGGATCGGCGATACCGGCCCTGGACCGCAATATAGCTTCGCTCACGCGCGACACGGCCTCGTCCTGTCCGATCACTCTCTTATGAAGGATCTCATCCAGATGAAGCACCTTTTCGCGTTCGCCCTCCATGAGCTTCGCCACCGGAATGCCTGTCCAGCGGGCCACTATGCCGGCGATCTCGTCAGCCGTGACCGTATTTCTTACGAGTCTTTCGCCGCCGGAGGCTCCGCCGTTTTTGCTTTCGGCCTCCTTCAGTCTGGCCGTCAGCTCCGGGAGCTTTCCGTAGCGCAGCTTTGCGGCGGCCTCGTATTCATAATTACGCGAAGCGGCTTCTATCTCGCCGTTCACGCGGTCGATCTCCGCCTTTATCGTCTTTACGCTGTCAATCTCTTTCTTTTCCGCCTCCCAGTCGGCCTTCATCTCGTTGAACTTATCCTTCGTCTCGGACAGCTCCGCGCGGAGCGTCACGAGCCTTTCGGCCGAAAGACGGTCGGTCTCCTTCTTGAGAGCCGCCTCCTCGATCTCAAGCTGCATTATCTTTCTGCGAAGGTCGTCCAGCTCCTGCGGCATCGAATCGATCTCCGTACGTATCATCGCGCACGCCTCGTCGACGAGGTCGATCGCCTTGTCCGGCAGGAATCGGTCGGTTATATACCGGTGCGACAGCGTGGCGGCGGCGACGAGCGCTCCGTCGTGTATCGTCACGCCGTGAAATATCTCATATTTTTCCTTCAGTCCCCTGAGGATGGATATGGTATCCTCCACGGTCGGCTCGTCCACCAGCACCTGCTGGAAACGTCTTTCGAGAGCCGCGTCCTTCTCGATATATTTTCTGTATTCGTCAAGCGTCGTCGCGCCTATACAGTGAAGCTCGCCTCTGG
>CADBOE010000229.1 GCA_902796205.1 uncultured Ruminococcus sp.
CCCGGTTTGGCACACAGATAAAGCCGGCAGTTCTCTCTGCCGGCCGCCAGTTAACACAACTGTTTTTTAGGACTGTTAATCTTAATTATATAATAATGCGATCAGTCGGGATTGGTCGCCATGAACTGAGACCACACGCTCAGCGCCGAAGCCCCGTCCTCCTGCTGAAGCAGGAACCCGTACGCAGAAAGCCTGAAATCCTCATCATCCAGAGTCCCGCGCTCATACGGAATCTTGCTGATCACCTCGAGCCTGTCGTTCTTGATAAGATACAGCCGCTTCCCGTCAAGCTGCGTGAAATTATACTTGGTTATCGGTCCGCCGGAATCGCCGAGACCGCCGCCGACGTAGAGATAGACCTTGCCGCCGTGAGGCCCGGCAATAGGCGAACCGGTCGCAGTGCCGTCGCCTGTCAGCAACTTCCATTCATTTCGCATCTCATACTTCAGCCGCTTCGGATCATTGACAAGATCATCGGGATCGCCGTTGATCAGGAACTTCATGTCCTCGCTCTCAACGACCTCAACGTACAGATATGACGGGATCTCAGTTTTCCCCGTAACGATCACGTACGGATCCTTCGGGATGTACGTCATCGGGATCAGCGAAACAGTGTACTTCTGATCGAGCACCGGGACGCGGTTCTCAGGCTGAGATCCGTCGGGATCGTTGACAAATTCGTACGTGCCATCCTTCACGACCTCCCTGCCGTCGCGCGTCGCCATTTTCAGCCGGACCTTGCTCTCCAGAAGCTCGAATTTCAAGGCGAGCTGATTCGACCAATACGCATTCTCCTTGTAATCAAACGTTGACACGTACTTCGCCGTTCCCGCTCCGGAAAGCGCGGCGATCAGCACGAGGACGCACGCGAGGACGACAACGCCGTACAGCCACGTTTTTTTCGATTTAATTATTTTCTTAAACCTGTCTGATCCGGTCATAATCATCACCTCAATCCACCTGCGTCACTTTAACAGTCACCACGAACGGCAGGCTGCCCTTTGCGATGCTTATCACATTGTTGTTGTAATCGAGCCCTCCGCTTAACTTATCGAACGCGCCGTACAGCATCGCCTTCCCGGTCACCTGCTTGGTCGCGTCAGCCGTATTCCTCGTATATTTATAAGAATATGCGTATTTTATATAAGTGTGCGCCGGATCCCCGTACGCGTCGTTATATATCTGATACGGTTCGGAAGGTAAATTCAGGCTGAAATTCTTGGTGTCGGGTTTGAAAACGTAAAGCCCGTTCGTCTCGTCCGTCGCGGTATCCAGCGTTCCGGCCGATAGCGAGCAGCCCGGCACCGGCACGTCGTAATCGACCTCGAGCCTGATCTGACGCGGTTTTCCGATATAAAGATTGTACTCACGGGAGAGAGAAGTATTGTTCTCGATCTTGAATTTCGTTCCGCCGTCGACGTCCACCGATTCGCGGCAATAATGATAATACCCCGAAGGCACCGGGAGAACAACGGATCCGCCGGCCGGAAGCGAGAAGCTGAACCGCCCGGTTCCCCAGTTCATGAAGCGGTCAACGTAATCCGTGATCGTTTTCGACGAATCAAGACCGGCGACTGCCGCCAGGAAATCCGTTCCGGAATTATCGACGTTCCATTCTTCTTTAAGGAATATTCTGCCTTCGCCGGACTTCGAATAAACTTCAGTCTGGCCGTCCGACTCAAGAATCGTATATCTGTACTTCGTATTCTCCGGCAGATCCACGATGAAGATTCTGTCGTTAATCAGATACGTAGCAACGACGCCCTTCTTGGAATCATCCAGTATGCCGATCGGAGAGAGCGGGGATCCGTCGCCGTAAACCCGATACACAGGCTGTCTCATGACGGTTACGTTCGCAACGCCGTCGTATTTTCCGTTCTTCAGACGCGCTTCATCAAGATTTATCATGACGGAGCTGCTGTCCGGACGCACATAGGCGAACGCGGGATCGGATTTATTATCGAACGTGACGGTGTCTTCAATCACGCCGAACGGAACCTCGATCTCTATATCCTTATCCTTCGCGACTTCAAACGTATATATGCCATTGCCGAGAGAGGTCCAGTTTTTCGCGTCGAACTTGGCGAAGATATCTGCCTGGTCTCCGTCAAACGGCGGATAATGCAACGGATCATCTGGATCGTCCGGGTCGGCAACGCGCTCATTGATCAGATACAGAACGTACTCTCCGGCAGCCGAAGCGCTGACCGATGTAACGCCGGCACCGCTGCTCACCGCTCCGCCCGGTCCCTCAAGCACGTAGTCGGCAGCCGACGGCAGCGGGATCGAAATCGCTCCGCTTTTCGTCGTCAGCATAAACTTGTACGCGCCGCGCACGGAATCGACTCCGCTCTCATCCGTAAGCGGCTCGAACGAATATTTCCGGCGGAATTCCTCGGACAGACCGAGATCGTTGTCGTACGCTCTGTCCGCGAATCTGACGGTAACCGACCTGTCATATTCAGCTTTTGGAATAACGATAGTGCTCGTCTTCCCTATTTTCAGTCTGTCCGACGAAGAATATCCGTAAGACGAATCGTAAACTTTCTTTGTAAATTTGAACGTAAGAGTATGCCAGTCGGTATCGTCGGTCGCACTGTCGTGATCCGCGGCTTTGTAGGCCGTTGAATTCGCCTGATACTCCGTAAGATTCGAGAAAATATATTTGCCGGATTCCTTCACGCGCGAAGTGTACGCGACGCCGTCGACCTTGAGCGTAGACTCGTCGACGTATTCGCTGACGTCCTGCCCGAAATCGAGCATTATGCCGTCCTTCGTATCGACCTCGGCGCGGCTGACGACCTTGAAAACGTAACGGAGCGTTTCTTCCGTCTCCGAGAGCGTTCCCCTCGCTCCGCCCGGAACCGTAACGTTCAGAGTTTTCGCAGTATTTTTCGCGACTGTATAAATATATTCTCCGGGCTTTCCGGAAACGGCTGTCCAGCCTGTTTCATTGAACGGGACGTCGTAATTCACAACTCCGTCCGAACCGACCTCAAACAGCTTCAAGATGAATTTTCTGACGCCGTCGGGATTCGCCTCGACCTCCACCGTCGCCGAACCGCCTTCGCCGATAGTAACGGGCGTGAAGGAATCATAATATCTCGAATCCTTCATAACTTGGATCTTAAGGCTTTCGTTGTATTCGTAAGCGCTGAATTTCGCGACCCTCGCGCTGTCGCCGTTCTTGTCGCCGGTCGTATATTTCGCAAGGAGACCGGACGCAAACATACCGGAAATCAAAACCAGACACAGCACTGTCGCCGCGATGATCATTGCAAAATTATTTTTAGGTTTCGTTCTCATATGCAGCATCCCCACAAGTCGCCTGCTCCGCTTACGGAGCCGGTACGGATATACGTCCGTGCCCTCATATATTTTATATCTGAAACGAAACAGAACCGATAAGCCGCTTCAATACAGGGTATCAATTTCTATTTCGAAATTGTCGTCGTTGCCGGCTTCGCCTTCGTAAACGTCATATCCGTAAGCTCCGCCTTCGTCCGGATCGTCATCAACGGCGTCCGTCCATTCTTCGTCCGGATCGTCATCAGCGGCGTCCGTCCATTCTTCGTCCGGACCGTCATCAACGGCGTCCGTCCATTCTTCGTCCGGACC
>CADBOE010000230.1 GCA_902796205.1 uncultured Ruminococcus sp.
CTGGCACGGATTCGATTATATCATCAACCGCTACCAGGGAGGCGGCAACGCATCCGTAGAGGTCTTCGTTGACGGCGAATGGCAGTTTGAGCAGATAGGGGAAGCCGTGCTGCGCGTTACCGGAAACGTTCTCGAATTGAAGGTTCCGAGAGCTCTGCTGCGCGTAAAAGACGTATTCGATTTCAAGTGGGCCGATAACTCGGTTGACGACGGAGACGTAATGAAGTTTTACGACACCGGCGACACGGCGCCGGACGGAAGGTTCAGCTTCCGCTGCGTATTGAACGACAACCTCGGGGCGTAACGATGAAATTTTACGATATGCACACTCATTCGCGCTTCTCGTTCGACAGTACCATGAGCATGGAGGCTGCCGCGGAGCGCGCGGTCTCTCTCGGTCTATCGGGGATCGCTTTTACGGATCATCTCGACGTTAACTATATGGCCGACGGAAGCGACGTATATTACGATTTCGGTGATTATCTCGAAAAAGTATCTGAAGTAAAAGAAAGCTTCGCCGGGAGGCTCGAGATACTCAGCGCAGTCGAAGTCGGACTTCAGCCGCACGTGGTCGCAGAAAATATCTCGCGCCTTTCAGGATATTCATTCGATTATAAAATAGGTTCGACGCATCTGATCGGGAGAATCGATCCGTACGACGGAACGTATTTCAGAAAAGAGCCGGACCGCACCGCCGCATACCGCCGGTATCTCCGTGAAATGATCGGAAATATCGGTCTTTATCACGATTATTGCACGGTAGGGCATTTCGACTATATCGTCCGTTACGCTTCTTTCGCGGACAATACGATGTATTATGATGATTTTTCAGATGAGTTTGACGAGATCATCCGGCTCATGCTGAAATACGGACTCGCGTTCGAGGTCAATACCTGTTCGTATGACAGGACGCCTTTCGACGTTCGTGTGCTGAAACGCTACAGGGAGCTCGGAGGGGAAACGGTAGTCATCGGATCCGACGCGCACGAATACGGAAGGATCGGCAGGAATTTCGACGCCGCAGCCGCGCTTATAGAATATTGCGGTTTTTCGTATATCGCGCATTACAGGAATATGCTGCCGGTATATGAAAGAATCTGATAATTCCGGCGGGATCGCGTCTGAAATCCGATCGCTTCACATCCCGGCGCCGGCGTCAGTGCGCGTCATGAAGCGTCGGTATGATCTTTACACAGTCCGCGCGATTAGGCACACACGTTTAGAAGACGATGAAGAGATCGAGGATGCCAGAAAACTGTACTTGTATTTAAAAAACAACGAGGAGGGGCTATTGGATTACCGCGTCCAGGAGCCGTGTCTGCCGGATTGTCCGGCGGGATTTGTTTACCGCAATCTCGGCACAATGGAGAACCACAACTCTCTGATTATTGCCAAACGAATGAAACATAACCATACGACGTGGAGTAAAAAAGGCGCAAACAATATGGCTAAAATACTGGCGGCAAATTTCAGCGGCTTGTTGAATGAATCAATAAGGAGTATTTACGCACACGATCTAACAAACAACAATACGGAGAAACCCTTAAATAGACGCACCAGAGCGAGTTGCGGAAGCGTCGCAAAGAAAGAAGGCAAAGGATATGAATACCCCGTTAAGGGCTCGTTTACGCCTATACAAGGCCCTTTAAAGGGAACCTGGGCAAATATATCCGGCATCAATGGTATATGATTTGCCAACGAATACTTGACACAGTCCGTTCATAGTTTCGTACTTGACTTTCAGGCGATTCTGTGGTACCATAAAATTGTATAGGCGTCTCAAAGTTGTACAGCGGCTTTGGCGTTTTGTGTGTTGTTTTATATTGATCCATAATGCTTTGTATGCAAAGGAGTTTTTTATGTTAAAAACAAAACCGAACCGATTTGACAGAATAATCGCCCTGCTGCTGGTGCTGATTATGGTGGTCGGAATAATGCCGACGACGGTTCTTTCCGCCGACGGACCCGCGGATTACAAGCTTGCGATCTCAGGGACGAAGATAACAAGCGACAACGTCGGTGATATCTCCTCCCTGCTCGCGTCGGGCACGGCGTCTTTCGACCCGCAAAGCAGAACGCTTACTCTCGAAAACGCCGTTATAAACGTTACCGGCGGCAGGGACGCGGAGGATTACGGCATATACTCCGAAGAAGCGCTCATAATCCAATACAAAGGCGAAAACAAAATCGTCTACACCGGCACGCACGACGAAATCACCGAAGCACGCGCCGTCTTCTGCAGAGAAGCGCTTACCATTTCGGGCGGCAGCGACGACGCCGCCCTGAACGCCGTCGGCTTTTTCTGCGCGATAAAAGGATTCAGCCTTGTTATTGACGGCGGCAGGATCTCCGCCGCTTTTTCCGGTCCGGGCCACGAATCTTTGGTGACGCCCGGCGGGTTCTATTGCGCCCCTATAGGCACCTCTGAGGGCTTGATGAACGACGGCTTAAAAATCATCAACGGCGCCGATGTCAACATACACTACAGCTTTGAGCCCCTGTCGCGCATGATCGGTCAGAGACAATTAGCCGCGGTATATGCGGCTGAAGGATTCTATCTGGATGAGGACAGCAGTCTTACCGTGAAATTCGAAGCGGAGTATCCGGAGGAGGATCCTTCGGCA
>CADBOE010000231.1 GCA_902796205.1 uncultured Ruminococcus sp.
GAGCTCTTATTTATCAGTGGCGCGGAATGGAGCTATACGGCGGCTCGAGAAAAGCGATGGAGCGTTACGCGGCGGCTGTGGCCAATATTAAAACCAGACGTCCGGACGTCAACGTATATACGATGACCGTTCCGATCGCTTCCATGTATTATCTGCCCGCGAAGCTCCAGTCGAGCGCGCGGGAGCAGGAGAAGGAGCTCAATTATCTTCAGAGCCTTTTCCCGTCCGGCGTGACAGTCGTTGACGCCCATTCGGTTCTGAAGCAGCACACTTCCGAAAATATTTTTCTGAGGACAGATCACCACTGGACGCACCTCGGCGCTTACTATTGCGCGCAGGAATTCGCGCGCGCCGCCGGCGTGCCCTTTACCGACATCTCGGCCTATACAAGAAAGGTGAGAAGCGGTTACGTCGGTTCGTTTTATTCGTATTTCAAAATGACGGAGCTGAAGGATCATCCGGAGGAATTCGTATATTACGTCTCGCCGCACAGCGTGAAAGTAAACTATTATAATCAGGATACTTTTGACTTGCGTCCCGACCTCGGGAATTCCGCGTATTTCGAGACGCTTTCCACGAGATACGCTTATTCCATCCCGATGTACTTCGATGACGTTATCAGCATAACGGAGACCGGAACGGCAAACGGAAGAGTTCTTATGATCGTAAAGGACAGCTACGGAAATCCCATACCGTCCTTCCTCTTCGGGAGCTTCGAACGCATAATAATGATCGATCCGAGATATTACAAGCTGAGCTTCTATGACATGCTCGATGATTACGGAGTGACCGACGTCCTTTCGTTGGCGAACATTTTCAGCCATTCCACCACGTCGTTCGTAAAACTGTTTGAAAGCGTTTATTACTGAAAAACGTATTCTATCCGCACGGAGGAGATCGTATGAAAGAACTTGAATATCCGTTTGACGGCGAACTCATACAGACCGGGAGAAGAAAGCTGAAAAAAGCCCTGCTGTCCGACGGCTCGGCGCGCATTAAAAAGAATATCGCGGTTCTCGGCGGATCGACCACGCACGATATCGTGGCGACGCTCGAGCTTTTCCTGCTGGATCAGGGCATAGAACCGTCGTTTTACGAATCCGAATACGGACAGTATTATCAGGACGCGATGTTCGGGAACGCTGAGCTCGACGCCTTCAGACCCGATATCATTTACGTTCACACTTCTTTGCGGAATATCAACGCGGGCTTTCCGCAGATGAGCGATTCCGAGGAAAGCGTAAACGGGCTGATCGATTCGCAGATGAGTTATTTTCAGGGAATGTGGGACAGGCTCCGCGAAAAATTCAACTGCCCGGTCATTCAGAACAATTTCGAAATGCCTTTCTACAGGCTGCTCGGCAACAAAGACGCCCAGGACTACAGAGGCAGGATCAATTTCGTTTCCAGACTGAACCAGCGCTTCTACGAATGGGCCGGATCGCATAACGATTTTTACATTAACGACATCAATTATCTTTCGGCGGCGTACGGCCTCGAAAAGTGGTCGGATCCTTTCTACTGGTACATGTACAAATACTGCGTATGCGTGCCGGCGATACCCGAGTTTGCTTTTAATCTTTCCAATATCATAAAATCGATATTCGGTAAAAACAAGAAGGCGTTCGTGCTCGATCTCGACAACACGCTCTGGTCCGGAGTCGTCGGCGACGACGGCGTGGACGGCATCGACGTCGGGCAGGAAACCTCGGTAGGGCAGGGATTTTACGAATTTCAGTCGTACCTCAAAGCGCACAAGCAGCTCGGCATCCTGCTGAACGTCGCTTCCAAAAACGATCACGAGAACGCACTGGCCGGCCTCAACCATCCGTCCGGCGTGCTGCGGCCCGACGACTTTACGGTGATAAAGGCGAACTGGGAGGCGAAATCGGAGAATATAAAGAAGATAGCGGCGGAGCTTTCGCTGCTTCCGGAAAGTCTCGTTTTCGTCGACGACAATCCCGCCGAGCGCGAGATCGTCCGTTCGTACGTTCCGGGCGTCGCCGTTCCGGAGATCAGCAAGGTGGAGGAATATATCAGAAATATTGACCGCGGCGGTTATTTTGAGGTGACCTCGTTTTCCGCCGACGACGCTTCGCGCGTCGAAATGTACCGCCAGAATATAATGCGCGCGCAGGCCCAGGAGTCGTTCACTGATTATAACGAATATCTTCTGAGTCTCGAAATGCACGCCGACATCAGGGATTTCGAGCCCGTGTATCTCGCGAGGATCACGCAGCTGACGAACAAGAGCAATCAGTTCAATCTCACGACGAAGCGGTTTACCGAGTCCGAAATGGAAGCGGTGGCAAACGATCCCGCATACGTTCGCCTCTACGGTCGCCTCGTCGATAA
>CADBOE010000232.1 GCA_902796205.1 uncultured Ruminococcus sp.
ATTCAGCCATACGTATCACCATGGCTATTATACGCTTTTCGCTACATTTTTTCTTGCCTTTTCACGGAAACAGGAAAAGAGCCTTTTGCCTGCGTACCGGCAAAGCGGATCACTCGCAGATCATTCGATCAGGAACAGGAAGGTTGACGCGAAGGTGATGCACAGGCCGATCAGCGCGATTTTCGAAGGTTTTTCCTTGAAAATGAGGAATCCTGCCAGAGCGGAGAGAACGATCGAACCGCCGGTCTGTATCGGATACATTACGGACGCGGGAAGTTCCGCGGCGCCAAGCTGCTGGAAAAAGAACGAGGCTCCGTCAAATATTGCCGCCAGGAAAACTATGATCGCCACGGCGCGAACCAGAGCGGCCCTGGGGGCAGCCCCGCCTGTCTCTTCCCGGACCGTCCCGGAAGCCGTATCCACGCCCTGTCCGGGTATTGTCCGGTTCTTTTTAAGCGCAAGCTTTTTGCGGATATTAATTCCAAGCAAGATGATCCCCGAGAGAATTCCGTTAAACAGGGCGCAAAGCATGACGAACGTCATCGAATCGGAAGATGGCAGGCTGAAAACGCCGGCCGCGTGGGTTTTTGAGATCACACTGACCGTACCGTTCATAAAGAATACCAGAAGGCACAGCACCGTAAAGAGCCAGGGTTTTCCCTGCTTCGGAACGTTCCCTGAAGCCGTATCGCCGCCGCGCTTTTCAAGCAGCGGCAGGAACATTGACACGATCATGATCACGATACCGGCGATCCTGAACGGATTGACCGACTCGTTCAGCCATATAACCCCGTAAAGGTACGGCAGTATCATGCCGCCAAGCATTAAAAATACCGTATATACCGAAAGGCTGCCGTAATTCATCACCTTAAAGCCCACCAGTGTATAGCCAACGACGAAAAGCGCCAATCCGGCGGACATCGCGGCAGAGTACCAGGTGATCACAGGCGTGTGACGGTTGATCAGGTAGTAAGCCAGGAAAAACAGCAGCGCGGTAACGAAACCGCGTGTGCAGGAATACGTCATCGAAGAAGCCGCGTCCGAACCGACACGTTTCTGAAATGCCTTGTTTGTTACGAAATAGCATACCAGCAGGAGCAGCGCTATCAGCACTTCGATATAACCTTTAAGAACTCCCATGGACAATCACCCCTCCAGAGGCTCCGGAGCGCATCCGGGACACTGAGTTTACGTGCGGGATTATATCATATCGGGGACGCAGGGGCAATATCGCCATTCCTCGCCTGCCGTCCCGTCCGCCGGAGCGTCCGCGCCCTGCCCGCGCCAGGTTTGCGCCCGGTCCTCCGCCCTGTCAGCGGTTCGTGCGAAGGGCGGTACGAAGCCCGGCTCGCCGGCGAATCATTCAATGCGGTTCCATGAGACGAATTGCGATTTTTCAGGCCCGTTGCCTGCCGACTGGTAGTCGATCCACGTATATCCGCCGTATTCGCAGCTGAGCAGAGTCCCCTGAAGCTGAGAAACGTCGTGAAGCGCAGGTTTCGGAGAATATTTCACGCTGCCTCCGGTATCCGTGAATCGGCTGTCTCTGGAAAGCACGACAGGTCCGCGGCGGAGAAGCGCTTTTCCGTTGCCTTCGCTGTTCACCGATCCGCGAGAAAGCACCATTTCGTTTTCGATCTCGAATGAAACGCCGATCACCATTCCCTCCGCGAAAGGTCCGTTCACAACGGCGTAACCGGGATATGACGGGTCGTACGTTATATCAGCCGGGGCGCCGTTCAGCTCCACCCTGAATCCGGAAGCGTAATCAGGTATCCTGAGAAGCACGGACGCCGTGAAGAACGAGCCGCCGCCGATAACGATCGACGCCCTGCCGCTCCGGGGAAAATCCGAGCTCATATCGAGAGTCAGCTTTCCGAATCCGGCAGAGCCGTCAGTGTAGAAGTTAACGACCGGACCTGTTGCGGACTGCATGAAAACGACCGACGGAATGATTCCGAGACCCATCGGTCCGTTCGCGGTGCAGCAGCTGAGATCGAAGCCGCCGACGTTATACGAAAAATTCACTTCCGTGTTTCTTATTCCGTTAAAGCGCGGAAAATACTCAAAAAACCTGCCGTCCGGACGCAGCGCGCCGCAAAGGGCGTTGTACGCGCTCCGCTCGATGCTGTCGGCGTAAGCAGAGTTTCCCTCGAGTCTTAAAAGCTGTAGATTCAGCTTCATCCACGTGACGGTAACGCACGTTTCCATCATCTTGTCGAGATCCGGATTCGCCTGTTCTGCTCGGGTCGCGTTCCATTGCTCTCCCGTGCCGGGGCCGAGATTGAACGGTCCGTCCGCGCCGCCGGAGCCGAGCTCCGTGATCTCCTCTTCGATGAGTTTGTCGCGGAACGCCAGCGCCGCAGCCCTGTCTTCCTCTCTTCCTCTCAGGCGGTAGTATTCGACGAGTCCTTCGAAGCACGACATCATTTCGTATGCTTTGGCAATGCTCTCTGAAGGGACGCCGTTGTCGCCGATATTTCGCGGAGATTTCCCGCTCAGAACGGCCCTGAACAGATTTTCGCGCGAGCAGCACCCCTGCGACACTATGTAGTCTGCGAAAGCGATATGCTCCGTTTTTCCGGTGATGCGTGCGATTTTTACGGCAGGCTCGAGTATTGACGACGATTCCATTCCGCAGAACGCCCAGCCGGTCTCGAGTATGCCCGTCTTGCCGTTTTCTTCCCCGACCTGCGAAATAGTATAATCGAGCAGCTTTGACAGCGCGCCGGCGACCGTCCGTTTTTCGTCATCGTCGTCTGTGACGCCGTAATAGCCGAGCAATCCCAGCATAACGTATTTGCGTTCCCACAGATCGGCTCCGCCCGACCCGTTCGGCTGCTGTTCCTTAGGAGCCGTGCTGATCTCGCCGTCCGGCCCCTGGATGGAAATGATATCCCTGACGGCTCCTTTCATTTTTTCAAGGAGCGTCGCGTTTCCGGTATATGCGTATATCTCCGCTGACGCGCGCATTATTTTGCCCCAGAATTCTCCGGCGGCGAACTGATTGCGTTTTTCCCTGAAAAAGTCCGCGAGCGCGCCGTAATCGAGCGACGCGAGGAGGCCCTGCTCGACGAGCCTTATCTTCCTGTCGAAGAGGCACGAGGCGCCGAGTCTTATGCTGTGCGGCGGCAATACCGAGAATCTGTCCGTTCCGCCGCTGCCGGCGTTTTTTCTGTTTCTGCGGTTACTGTCGTTGCTGCCGTTGCTGCAGATTCTGGCGTTTATGCCGTTTATGCCGTTTATGTCATCTCTGTCTTCAATCATTGTTCGCGCTCCCCCCCGGTCCCGTTTTTCCGAAGCATTCTCCCTTCGAGCGACCACGTCTGAATTCCGGTGATCAGCACCTCGGCGACGTCTCCCTCGCCGACGCTCATTCCTCCCGGAACGGTGAAATTAACGATTCTGTTGTCCTCGCCGCGGCCCGTGAACCGTCCCGGGTCCGTCCTGCTCGTTCCTTCGGTCAGCACCGTGCTTACCGTTCCCAGCAGCGCTTCGTTCTTTTCGTGAGAGATCCTGTTCTGTGTTTCGACGAGCCTTCCGAAACGTTCCTTTGCGGTTTCTTCCGTTATCTGACCGGGCCACTCCGCAGCCGGAGTGCCGGAGCGTCTGGAATAAATGAACGTGAATGCGGCGTCAAATCTTACCTGCTCCAGAAGCGAGAGAGTGTCTTCGAATTCCTCTTCGGTTTCGCCCGGGAAACCGATCATTACGTCGGTGCTGAGGGCTATA
>CADBOE010000233.1 GCA_902796205.1 uncultured Ruminococcus sp.
AATATTGTTTTATCATTTGTATCACCCGTATGAAGGATATACATTATTGCAGTTCCTTTGTCAAATTTTTCATGCGTGAGCCCTGCCTGTTCCTTGCGGAAACGGGCGGCCTGTGTGAATTTCAAGTTCTTTTCAGAGAACGGTGATCGTCGGTCTTCCCTGACGCCGCGGCTGATTCCGCGGCGCTGAAGGATCAGATCATTTCACGAAAAACTCGTGGATCTTGAGGGATTTGCACGACCAGTCGGATCCGCTCGCCGGAGCCTCGGACTGGCACGTGAAGCCGTTAGCGTCGATGACGGCGAACATACCGAAGTAAAGCTTTTCTTTACCGTATGCGAATTCGTCAGCCTTCTCCACGTCCTTGACGGTAAAGAAATCAACGGGAAGCAGGAATTCTATATCATACGTTCCTTCGCCCTTAACGCTCTTGGATTCAACTTTCGCCGTTATATCCGATCCGTCAGCGGCCACTTCGTCAAGCAGAGCGGTCTTGTGATTGTGCTGAAGGAACTTCAGCTCATCGCCGAGGACGACGGAGAGGAAGAGACCTGTCGTGTCGTCAAGCCTTGCTCCGGGATTGAAATTAAGCTGGATCATGCTTCCGTCTGAAACGCCCTTCGTGCTGATGCCCACGTAGAGGCCGTTTTCACGGGTGGCGAGATTATAGGTTACGGCAGCAGAACCGATCGTTGCTCCGGTCCAGGATTTAGTGGTCTTGCCATCCATCACGTAAGAGGAATCATATTCGCCTTTGTTGATAGTGCCGTCTACGGTGTTGGCGGGCTTTTCGGCAGGTCCGTTGTAATAGAGCATGAAAGGATTGTCACTGGGATTCATATAAACCATGGTTCCGGAATCAGCAAGAAGAGCCACGATTTTGAGCTCGTGTCCTTCTCCCGTAAGGTGGTAAACGGGAACGTCAACTGCGAATCTCCTTGCGAATTCACCGCCGGCGCCAAGCACCGCGGGCTCCGTTGTCTCAAATCCGTTCTCGTTGAATATTACCGGACCGTCGTCGATCTGATAACCGATGCTTTGCATCGCTTCCTCAAGGAAGCCGGCCCAGCCGCGGAGAGTTACGGTATTGATGGTTCCGTCGGACCCGTCTATGGTCTCCTCGTTATCGAGCCTCCACGTTCCGACCCCTCCGTCCGTCACGATGTTGCCGTTGGTCTTGATGGTGTCGAACGAATAGGTTTTCGAATCAGCCTCGTCCCATTCAAGTATATCGAGAGCATAAGGGTCTTTAACCGGAACTTCAGTCGGCTCAGGAACCTCGGTAGGCTCTGCGGTAGGAGCCGCGGTGACCTCTTCGGTCGGAGCCGCAGTAGCTTCATTACCGGCGGTAGCGTCGGTCTGATCCGTAGTTTCTGGCTTCGCTGTCGCGTCGTCCCCGCCGGAAGGCTTTGTGCAAGAGGCAAAAAGCATCACCGACATGACAAGAGCCAGCAGAATAATCAAACTTTTTTTCATTATACATCCTCCTATTGTCTCAGGTGTTACGGCGATTATACAATAACCTTAAACAAAATACAACGGGAAAATACAAGAAATTGCGTGAGTGCGCCTGCTGCGATCCGACTGCACGCTCCTGATCCGGATCGCAGCCGTGCAGCCGTTCAGGCGGGCAGGTACAGGCGGATAACGGGTGATCAGGAAATATTTTTCACATATCCGACAGATATATATTTGTCAAGCACGGCGCGGAAATCCGTCCCATCCTCGGCATTTTTATTGTATTCTCCCTCGACCATATACCGTTTTCCCCCTCCTTCAAGCTCGGCTATGACGTTATAGTGATCTTTGAAAGACGACATGCGGGAAACGGATCTGCCTCTTAAGATCCCTTTGAGCTCCTCCGGACGGCATGACGGGAAATTAACGTTTATAATGCTTCTCTCCGGAGGTTCTTCGTCGATAAGCTCGGCGAGCATCGTTCCGACGTACATTCCGGATATCTCCGACGTGCCCGGCACCTCTTCGGAAAAGGCGATCGCCCTCGTACCGAGAAAAACACTTTCAAAAGCTGCTCCGGCGGTGGCCGAATACTGGATATCCGATCCGATATTGCAGCCGTGATTGATCCCGGAGAGAACAACGTCCGGCCTGCGCGGCAATATGCTGATTATCCCTATTCGGACGCAATCCGCCGCCGAACCGCTGCACGAAAACGCCTTTACCCCCGGTGCGATCTCTCTGCCGTACGGAATGATATCGACGGGATCGTGAAGTGAAATACTGTGTGACGCGGCGCTTCGCTGTCCGTCAGGCGCTATCACCCACACTTCACCGAATTCAGCTGCAGCGAGCGCAAGACGTTCAAGTCCGGCAGCGCCGATTCCGTCGTCGTTTGTTACAAGGATCGTTCTCATAAAGGCTCCTTCGGAATGATTGAATTGTTCGTCCGTTAATGTAACACATCCGGCGCCCGTTTGTCCACAAAAACGTGCGGCTTACGGCGCCTCCCCGGAAAGCGCCGCCGCGTTGTATTGCACGTTCGCACGTTGCCGCGGATTGCCAGATTGCCACGGTTGAAAATCTTAGAAAATGATTGCATATATAGTGTACGCATGCTATAATCAAAGCGAAAAAACGCATAATCTTTGTGAGCACAAAATAACGAA
>CADBOE010000234.1 GCA_902796205.1 uncultured Ruminococcus sp.
GAAAAACGGTGTTTGGGCAGCAAAAAAGCCCGATAAAATCGGGCTTTTTGCCGGGTACATCTTTTTCGTACCCTTTTGATGGTGGAGCATAGGGGATTCGAACCCCTGACCCCAACACTGCCAGTGTTGTGCGCTCCCAACTGCGCTAATGCCCCGTATCTCATACGGCGGATCCGCAATTACATTTATGCGGATAGCAGGACTTGAACCTGTATGCCTCTCGGCACCGGAACCTAAATCCGGCGTGTCTGCCAGTTCCACCATATCCGCCGGCCTGTCCCCGAAAGACCGCGACCTTTCCGGAAGAATCCGGACGTCACGCCGTGGACTTTGTTATTTTACACTGCCGGAGAACAAAAATCAAGTACTTTTACAAAAAAACATCTTAAAAAAAACGTCATCCGGCAGGTCGCGTCAGATCGATACAGATCGAAACATACCGGGAGCCTGATCGGATCTGCTTTCGGTCTGGCTGTCCGTTCTACCCGGCCGTGTTCTCCTCCGCCGGACCGGGCTCAGGAACGTGAGTCGGATCGGCGGGAGGAATTGCCGTCACCTCCGTGCCGGGCACGGGCGTGAGCTCCGCCGGAGCGGTCGTTGCCGGCGCCGCGGTCGGAGTGGAAGCCTGCGGTTTGCAGACGCTGCAGGGCTTGTCGGACAGATAATACTTATTGATAACTATCTCCTGCGTGTGAGCGCAGTCCGGCCCGGCCTGAACGTATTTTCCGGAAGAATCCTGCCACGTATCGGTGCAGACCTTTACCTTGACGTGCGCGGTGCAATAAGAGGACGGCTGCGATCCATCGCTGAATATCTCGTTTATCACCTTCGACCCGGTAATATCATGTGAGCAGAGCGCCGTCGCCAGCTGTCTCGATTCCGCGCAGATCTGCACGCTCTTTCCGGACGATCCGGACGCAAGCTGCTTTATGGGGAGTTCGGCGTGTATCTGCTCCATTATCTTCTTCCACAGAAGATAGGCGGCGCCCTTCTCCTCCGGCTCCATCGTCTTCTGGGAGGAATAACCGTACCAGACTCCGGCGGTATAATAGCCGGTATATCCGACGAACCAGTAATCGTATGAATTGGTCGTGGTTCCGGTCTTTCCGGCCGTCGGCACCTGCTCGCCCTTGCTGTTCCAGAAGATCGCCTTTCTGGCGGTACCGCTGTAGTTCGCGTCCATGACCGACGTGAGAAGCGAAGTCATTACCGACGCTGTCTGCGCATCCTCGTAAACAACGTGCGTTTCGGAAATATTATCTATGAGAACGTTGCCTTCCGAATCGAGCACTTTCGTGAAAGTGATCGGTTTGTGATAAACGCCCGAGCCGTTGGAAAAAGGCACGTAAGCCGCGGTCATCTCCATCGCGCTGACGCCGTTTGTCAGACCGCCCAGCGCCACAGACACCTGCGTCTCGTTCGTGCGGTCGATGCCGGATTTTTTGAGATACTGGAGGCAGAGCGGGATATTGTCAACGTAGAGTTTTACGGCGGCAACGTTGCACGATACCGCGAGCGCCTGACGCACGGATATCGTTCCGCGGAAATAATTGTAGGAATTTCTCGGCCACGGCTTGTCCGGCGTATCGGGATTAAGATACGAAAGCTCGTCCTCGATCGTCGTTGCGGCGGTGATTATGTGCTGGTCGATGAGCGGTGCGTAAACGAGTATCGGCTTTATCGAGGATCCGGGCTGGCGTTTGCCGTCAACGGCGTAATTGTAGGCAAGGTTCGTCGTTTTCGGTCCGTACCCGCCGTACATTGCCTTCACCTGACCGGTAAACTGGTCCATAATGACTATCGAAGCCTGCGCCTTGTCGGCCGGCGCGGTGTATTTATAATTGACCGGGAAATTATCCTCGTTGTTGAATTCGCGGTCAACGATCGCCTGGATGTCCCTGTCCTGCGTCGTGTATATCCTGATTCCGCCGCCGTAAATCATTTTGTTCGCTTCGGTCCTGGTATAGCCCTTCGCCATGAAGGCATCCCGTACGTCCTTTATCACGGCGTCAACGAAATAGCTGTAGAGCGCGTACGAAGAGCCGGCCTCGTACTCCTCGTTGAAGGCCAGCTTTGTCTGGATCGCCTCGATATATTCTTCTTTGGTTATCTTTCCGAGCTCGAGCATCTTGTCGAGTATGGTGATCTGCCTTTTGTATCCGTTCTGGCGTCCCGTCGTGGTGTGGGGAGCGTACTTTCCGGGGTTGTTCGTGATGCCGGCCAGATAGGCGCACTCGGCAAGCGACAGATCGCCGACGTTTTTGCCGAAATACGCTCTGGCTGCGGACTGAACGCCGTAGCAGTCGCGACCCATATATATGATATTCATGTACTTTTCGAGGATCTCGTCTTTTGAATAGTCCTTTTCGAGCAGGTATGCGCGCCACATTTCGGAAACTTTTCTGAGCACGCTCTGCTCGTTATCGCCGGTGGCGTTTTTTATCAGCTGCTGGGTGATCGTGCTGCCGCCGTACGTTCCGAATCCGGGAAGCATGTAGGCGACAATGGCGCTGAGCGACCTTTTTACGTCAACCCCCTGATGCGAATAAAACCGCTCGTCCTCGATGGCGACGAACGCGTCTCTCAGATATTTCGGAGTCTGGTCGATAGTAACGAGTACTCTGTTTACGTTTCCGGTCCCCTTGAGGGCAATGGGTTCCTCCTGCCCTTCTTCAGTGATGTACGTGACAGGCTGTCCGTCGGGATAATATATGAACGAGGTCAGCGAGGCGGTCTCGAGCTGTATTTCCGTGACGGGCTCGGTCGTGTTTATGCACGCGGTAACAATGCCTACGACGACTCCGGCCGCGACAAAGGCGGCAACGGCAACCGCTATCAGCGCCACCTTCAATGCGACTCTGAATACGGACCATACGATCTTCAGGAAGATAACAACGGGATTTTTATATTCATACTGCGCTTCTTCGACGTTATTTTTTTTGAATCTCTGCCTGCTCCACTTTGCCACGTTGCTCACCTCCGCTTCGTAAATGTACAAAGATACAGTTGAATTTTAGCACAAAACGGCGCTGCCGCGCAAGTGCAATCGGGAACTGCAACCGGGGACAGAGCAGTGTTGCGGCGGCAGCGGTGGAGGCGGCGGCAACCGGGGACAGAGTAGCGTTGCGGCGGCAGCGGTGGAGGCGGCGGCAATCGGGGACAGACCCCGGTTGCGGGAAAGCGATGGAAAGGACCGCAACCGACAGCTGGGGGCTGGAGCGGGCGGCTTATGAGCTTGTGTGTGATTTTGCGCCGGTGCTCGAGGATCGGTTTTGCGCTGTAACTGGAATAACTAATGAGGTAGCCTGGAGGAAGCCCAAAACCAGGGTCCCCGAAATCGGGGTCTGTCCCCCGTTGCCACCTTAAGTTTTTTGCCTTTCGGTTCAAAAACTTTCAAGAATTTCGGCGTCAAAGGCGGTTTTCGGGCCTTTTTTGAGCAA
>CADBOE010000235.1 GCA_902796205.1 uncultured Ruminococcus sp.
CCCGAAACGCTCAAAAGAGTAGCGGAAATCGGGTATAAGCAGGTGGAATTCGCAGGTTATTTCGGCGTTGACGCCAAAGAAATGCGCAGGATGCTCGACTTTTACGGTCTCGAGGCAGTCAGCTCGCACGCCGACGTGGTGGGCAATCTCGACGCCGAGCTCGAGTATATGAAGACGGTGGGCGCCGCCAATATCGCCTGCGCCGGTATCGGCAATTTCGACAGCCGTGACAACGTGCTCAAGATCGCCGAGCTGTTCAACAAAATCGGCGAAAAATGCGAAAAAGCCGGCGTTCATTTCAGCTATCACAATCATGCGCATGAATTCGCGCGCGACGAGGGCGGGAAATGGCTTCTCGATATTCTTTACGAGAATACCGATCCGCGCCTCGTAAACGTTCAGCTGGACGTCTGCTGGGCGACGGTGGGCGGGGCCGATCCTGTAGAGTATCTGAGGAAGTACAAAGACCGCGTCCGCACGGTCCACATGAAGGAAGTGAAGACCGTTTCGCCGTACGCCGGTACCGCGATCGGAAAAGGCATCGTTGATTTCCGCGGTATTTACGCGCTGCTCGGGGATGGTGTGAAGTATATCGTCGAGCAGGAGGGGATCCCCGATATGGAGACCTGGGAAGGATTGGCGCTGAGCGCGGAGTATCTGAAAACGCTCTGAGCGTGGCCGGGGCGCGTCCGGGCCTGATCCGGGCGTTCCGGATAACCCGCGGCTGCGTTGAACCGTGTCCGGACCTGTTCCGGAGCCGTTTCGGACCGAAGTCAGGTTTGAGCCGGACGTCGGATAAACCAGCGGCTGCGCGTGGAGCTGCGGAGCCCCACGGTCCTGGCGCCGGCGCCGTATCAGAACGGCAGCAGTGTTGCCAGCGGCAGCGTAAGGAAGCAGAACATTGTCGATATCAGAATGCAATTTGCCGCGAGTTCGGGGTCGACGTGATAGATTTCCGAAAAATTCAGCGTGTGCGAGGCGCACGGCGTGGCGGCAAGAATCACGAGAGTGAGCTTCAGGGCCGGATCGAGCGGCGCGGGGAGCGTCAGCAGCCAGCAAAACAAAGGGAATACTATGAGTTTCAGGGCCGAGGCGAGATAAACCTTCGGCCTTGAAAACAGTTTGCGGGCGCCCGACGCGGCCAGGCGGATGCCGAGGATGAACATGCACAGGGGCGCGGTCATGCCGGCGATATTGCCGACCGCCGATGTGACGGGGGCGGGAAGCAGTTCGCCCCAGCCGAAAAGGTAAAACGGCAGTGATATTGCCAGCGAAATCGTTGCCGGATTGAGCAGCGCCGATCTGACGGAGACGTGTTTTTTGTTCCCGGTGAGCAGGTAGACGCCGAGGGTGAACGTGATCATATTCATCGACACGATGAACAGGGTGGCGCAGCAGACCGCGAGCGGGTCGTCCGGCAGCAGCGCTCTGACGAGCGGCAGGCCGAAATAGCCGACGTTTCCGAGTACGGAGGCAACGTTTATGACGCGCACTTCGAGCTGACGGCGCTTTTTTCCGGCGGCTGCGTAGAAGATCAGGCAGAACGCGAGCTGTGCGGCGAGTGAGACGGCGAAGAAGACCGCCATTGAGGCGAGGTGGCCGGGCTCGTATTTGAGCGAGATGAAGCTGCTGAATTCGAGAAACGGCGTGCCGATATAGACGAGTATGGCTGAGAGCGTGGGAAGGTGCGTTTCCGACGCTTTGCAGAATTTGCGGAGCAGGTAGCCGGGGACAATGCATCCGAGCGTCACAAGTACGTTGGTCAGGGCTATAAAAAACGCGGGCAATGCTTTCTCCTTCTTTCTTCCTGTGCGGCGTGCGGAACTGCGGCGTGCAGACCGGCGGTGCGTCTTCCTTTTCTGCGTACGGGGGCTTGCGCCGGAAAAATAATATCACAATCGGGTATAACGGGCAAGACAGCCTCCGCCGGGGTGCAACGGGGGTCTGTCCCCCGTTGCAGCCTTTGCGGGGACGGGGCGGAAACGGAGGTCTGTCCCCCGTTGCACCCTTTTCGGGGACAGAGCGGA
>CADBOE010000236.1 GCA_902796205.1 uncultured Ruminococcus sp.
CTTCGGCATTTTTCCTTATGCAGAAGAAGAACCGGGGAAAATCAATCAATCCATATCTCCGCTCCCCGTGAATCCTCCCCGGCATAAATATGCGTTGAACGTTCTTAACGCCGGAATCCGTAACGGCGCGTCGCACGCCCGGAAGCGTCAGTCAAAATCCTCGATCCGCCATTCGTCTTTCCAGTCGAGATAGGCCATTTCCCCCTCAAAGCGGAACGGGAGCCATACGTAATCGGCTTTGCTCGTGACCGCCCCGGGAATCGAACTCATGGCGGAGGCGGCAGACGCTTTCGCCTCTTCGGTCGAATCGGGATCAAACAAGATATCGAACGCTTTGCCGTACGTCTCATATTCGGCGTCCATCGCGAACGGCATCCATCTGTCGGCGCAGGCTATATAAAGGTCCTTTTTACCGGGCACCTTGAAAACGCTGGATATCTGACTGTGATAAGACGTTCGCGAGGCGTCGCCCGGATGGGGATCCCCGAGAACCTTATAAGGCCCGTGCCAGGTGTCCGCGACCGCGACTTCCGACGGATTCGGCAGGTATCCGGTTGTCCCGGAGGTCACAAGATAATGCTTGTAATTGCGCACAAAATGAGCCGTCGCTTCACGGACCAGCGGAGGATGCGGGTGCGGAAAATGAGCGGAATAGAATCCGGTCACGTTCGTATAATCGTCGGTGAGATCAGCGCAGATCGTCTCGGAATGAACTCTTTCGAAATAATAATAAGCTTTGCCGTCGGGGGCTACGGCGAGATCGAAATCACCCGCGCTCATGCCGAGAGGCATCAATCTTTCGCGGACTATCTCGTACGGTCCGGTGAGGCGGTCAGCCGTCAATACGGTTTCCGTCTGAGTCCCGTTCTTCTCCATTATTTTCAGCCAGCATACGAATTTGCGCGTCCGTCTGTTGAAAATAATATGCGGCCGGTCCATCATTGACGAAGGATGTATGCTTGAATCCGGATTCTCCGTGTCAGGCGGGATTATCAGTCCCAGATCATCCCAGTTATAGAGATCTTTTGAACTGTACAGGCGCACTCCCCAGTGCCAGATATTCTTTTCCGGATCGGTGAATTGCTTGTTTTCGCCGTACCAGTAATAGGTGCCGTCGAGATACATCAGAGAGCCGCCGTGGGCCTGAATACGCTCGCCTTTCGTATCGAGCCAGACCTGTCCGGGCCTGATCGAATCATATCTGACCTTTTTTCTGATATTATCCATAGCCTTCACCGCAGAAAGAGTTATTCATCAGTACGCATACTGCCGGAAAATTATAAAAGAATCGCGAAAGTTCGTCAAGCGTTTCGATAGCACGCGTTTCGATAGCACGTGAAGGCGGGCTCGTCGCACGAGTCGCACGTGAGGACGGGCTCGTGCAGAGCGCGTCGAGAAGGTCGGAAAGCGCGATCCGCGTGAGGCGCATCAAACGCTTCAACAATTCAGCGGCACCAACGCGACCCGCGGAAGGCTTAAAATCCTTCCCCGCGCCAGGCGAAACAGCTGTCAGATAAACCTCCCGGTAATACTGTTTTCCGAACGCCTTATATCGTCCGGGCTGCCTTCGGCGACTATCGTTCCGCCGTCCTCTCCGCCGCCGGGTCCCATATCGATTATATGATCGGCGTTCCTGATAACGTCAAGGTCGTGCTCTATAACTATAACCGTTGCCCCGTGATCTATCAGCGTTCTGAACACGTTCATCAGCACCTCTACGTCCTTCGGGTGAAGACCGATGGTCGGTTCGTCGAAAACGAACACTGAATCGTCCTGGCGTCTTCCCATTTCCGAAGCGAGCTTTAGCCGCTGCGCTTCGCCGCCCGAAAGGCCGGGAGTTTCTTCTCCGAGCGTGAGATATCCGAGGCCGAGGCCGCGCAGAGTGGACAGCTTCTGACGTACCGGACTCATACCGGAGCAGAATCCGTAAGCCGTATTGACGTCCGCGTCCATCAGCTCGGGCAGAGACGCCGACTGTCCCGCTTCGTTCGTGAACCGGATTTTTTTAGCTTCTGACGAGTAGCGCGATCCTCCGCAATCCGGGCACGTCACGTTCACGTCTGGCAGAAATTGCACGTCGAGGGAGATCTGGCCCGTGCCGTCGCACACCGGGCAGCGCAACGAACCCGTATTGTACGAAAAATCGCCCGCTTTGTGTCCGGAAGCCCGCGCGCCGGGAGTCGCGGCGAAAATCTTCCGCAGATCGTCATGTACGCCGGCGTACGTGGCAACCGTTGAGCGGACGTTTATGCCTATCGGCGTGGCGTCGATCAGCTTGGCATGCTTTATGCCCTCCGCTTCTATCCTTTTTACGTGCTCCGGAAGCTTTTCGCCGTTGACGAAAGCTTCGAGCGCGGGAACGAGGCTCTCGAGCACGAGAGTCGTTTTCCCCGATCCGGACACGCCTGTTATTACCGTAAGAGCTTTTCTGGGAACAGATACGGACAGCGGCTTTACCGTATGGATGCCGTCCGTTTCTAGATATATTCGCCCGTTTGCGAAAACGTCTGTTCCGTCCTTCGCGCCTCCGCCGGCAGGTCCTCGTCCGGCTGAAGCTTCACGGAGATAATTTCCTATCACCGAGGACGGATTTTCGCAGATATCGCGGACGGTGCCCTCGGCGATAACGTTTCCGCCGCCGGCGCCCGCTTCCGGCCCCATTTCGACGAGCCAGTCTGATTCCTTCAATATGTTCACGTCGTGATCGACGAGGATAACTGAATTTCCGTCCCGCACGAGGTCGTGCATAACGCCGTTCAGACCGGTTATATTCGCCGGATGAAGTCCTATCGACGGCTCGTCGAGCACGTAGAGCACTCCCGTCGTCCTGTTGCGCACGGCGCGGGCGAGCTGCATCCGCTGCCGTTCGCCCGTTGAAAGCGTTGACGACGCCCTGTCGAGGGTAAGGTAGCCGAGTCCGAGCTCCATTAGCCGGGCGGCAGCCTCGAGATATGATTCACATATATTGTCAGCCATTTTACGCATCGCGGAAGGCAGAGAGGCGGGCACTTTCTTCACCCATTCCACGGACTCCCTGAGCGACATTTCGCACGCCTTGTCCAGCGATATCCCCATAACGAGAGGCGCTCTGGCGGCTTCCGAGAGCCTCGTGCCGAGGCATTCAGGGCATACTTCCTCCTTAAGGAATTTTTCCACGCGCTTCATTCCCTGCTCGTCCTTCACTTTTTTAAGGGCGTTCAGCACGGTTGCGGTCGCGCTGTAGTACGTAAAATCGAGCTCGCCGGCGGTCGCGGAATCCGCGTTTTTGGAGCGGTAGAAAATATGCTTTTTCTCCATCGGTCCGTCGTAAACGATTTCTTTCTCCTTTTCCGTAAGCTCTCTGAACGGCACGTCGGTACGCACGCCCATCGCCCGGCATACGTCGGTCATCAACGAAAAGATCAATGTATTCCACGGAGCGACGGCGCCGCCGTCGATGGTTTTCGATTCGTCCGGCACGAGGGTCGAGCGGTCAACGGTTTTCACCGTTCCGGTACCGCCGCAGCATTTGCACGCTCCGCGCGAGTTAAAAGCGAGATCCTCAGCTCCCGGGCCGTAGAAACGCTCGCCGCAGACCGGGCAGACTATCTCCTGCATGGCCGCGACGCCGAATCCCGGCTCCGCGTAATGACCGTTCGGGCAGCGGTGGCTCGCCAGCCTCGAGAACATCAGTCTCAGGCTGTTCAGCAGCTCCGTTCCCGTTCCGAAAGTGGACCGTATTCCGGGAACGCCGGGACGCTGATGAAGCGCGAGAGCCGCGGGTACGTACGTTACTTCGTCCACGTCCGCGCGCGACGCCTGCGTCATCCTGCGTCTCGTATATGTCGAAAGCGATTCAAGATACCGCCTCGACCCTTCGGCGTAGAGGACGCCGAGAGCGAGCGATGATTTTCCCGATCCCGAAACCCCGGCGATCCCGGTTATCCCGTGGAGCGGTATATCCACGTCGATGTTTTTAAGATTATGTACTCTTGCTCCCCTGACTTTTATGCAGTCCGGCTGTTTGTTGTTCATATCCGTCTGATCAGCTCCGATATAAGAATTGAAAATTTATCCGACGTTTCCACGGCCGCGGCGGTGACGGAATCGTGTCCGAGCTTTCCGCCGCATATTCCGGCCCCCATATTTGTTACGCACCCGATCGCGCAGACGCGCATTCCCATATGAACCGCGGCGATTGCTTCGACGGCGGTGCTCATGCCTACCGTATCGGCGCCCAGAGCGCGGAGCATCCTGATCTCAGCCGGCGTTTCGTACTGCGGACCCGGAAGCTGAACGTATATTCCCTCGCGGACGCGTATATTGTTTTCGGTGCCGATCTGAAGCGCCTTCCCGATCATATCCGGATCGTACACTTCGGACATATCCGGGAACCGCGGACCGAGGCCGTCATCGTTCTGTCCCGTAAGCGGAGAAGGCATGAACGTGCTTATGTGATCGCGGACGGCGACAAAATCACCGGGCCGGAAGGAAACGTTGACCGCTCCGACGGCGTTGGTGAGGATCGCTACACGCGCGCCCGTCATTCCGAGAAGACGCAGCGGCAATACCGTGTCCCGGACAGAATAACGTTCGTAATAATGCAGTCTGCCCTTCATTACCGCGACTTTCTTCCCGCCGAGCGTTCCGAATATGAATTTTCCGTCGTGTCCCGGGGCTGTGGGAACCGGGAAGCCGGGAAGCTCCGAATAATCTATCCGAACCGCGCCTTCGACCTCTTCCGCGAGTGCTCCGAGTCCGGTGCCGAGAGTCAATGCAATTTCCGGCGTCATGCCGGCGCGCTCGCGGAGCGCTTCGGCCAGACGCTCTGTGTTTCCGCCGTAAACGTCCAACAGACTCAGCCTCCCTCCCAGGCTATAAGCATCTCCGCGGGGATTTTCGACGCGTCAAATCTGTAATGCGCAGCGACGTAATGATCCCCCTCGAGATAATCCTCTTCTCTCTCCGCCTGCCCGCCGTTGTGGATGATATAAGGCTGCCCTTTGGCGTTTCTTTTGTCGGAAACGATGCCAATATGCGAATTTTCGTTGAATATCACGATATCGCCCGGCTGCCACTCCCCGATCGCGTTAACGTCCGTCGTCAGCACGACGGCATATTTGTCGAAGAATATCCGGAGATTCCGGACGCGTCTGAAGTCGATCTTGCTGTCGCGTTTCTCCTTCTTCTTATATATCTCCGGATAGCGCTCCGGGTTTTCGCGGATATCCTTGTCGACCATGTACCGGAGGCTGTAGCCCGCCTCGCGGAAGGCCCTCCACACCACGTCGGAGCATACGCCGATATTGTCCGGCGGATAACCGCCTTCCTGGTAGCGCCCGTCGTAACGCGGATGGTTCGCGGCGTCTTTTTTTGCTCCGGCCAGTATATCGGCGTAATCGTCAATGCCGTTGCCGTTGAAATCCACGGAGCTGACGGCGCGGATGATATATGAATAATCCGGCGTCGGGGCCGCGGTCGGTCCGGGCGTCGGCGTTTCAGCCGGTTCCGGTGTACGCTCAGGCGCGGCCGTCGTTCCGCCATCGCCGGAAGGTATGATCCCGGACGGGCAGCCGGTTTGGGCCGGCACGGCTGTCGTAACGTTTCCGGTATGATCCGGCGTTGCGGCATACGGCGTTTCCGCTTGGACGTCTGAAGAAGCCGGGGTCAGTATGATCTGTCCGGGATCGCCGGATAAAGCCGCCGTTTTATTTGCTTTTTCCGCGTCATCTGCAGCGCGACCCGACCCGCATCCGGAAAAAACGGACGCGAGCAACATCAGCAGCAGGCCAGCGGACAATAATTTTTTCATTGCGATATTTCTCCCTCCGCTGCCGTTTTGCGGCAGGTGCGATTACTCTATCATAAAGTGCGGCGGCAATGCAAGCACGGCGCGATCCGGAAAAACGGTCGCCGGACCTGCCGCGGAAGCGTTTGCGAAACGTTTGCGAGGCGTCCTGAAAACGCTTGAAAACGGGCCGCGGTTCGGGTAGAATTGAGGCGGGGAATGAGAATGATCTCCCGCTCCGGATCCGGGGCGGCTGCCGTTATTATGTCCCCGGAATATCAACGGGAGGCGGAACGATGCGTAATATATCATCTGCGCGCGAAAAGCGGCATAGATGCGGTTTTTTATCAAGAACGTCCGCTCTCGTATTGGCGGCCGTACTGACCGCGACCGCAGCAGCCTTCCTCGCGCGTCCCGCTTCCGGCGCCCGCGCCGAAGAAGAGCTTACCCCTCAGAATCTGCTTTCATACGTCGTTTTCGAGCAGGAAACGGGCCAGATCATCTACACCCAGAACGCACTCGCGACGGCCGACCCCGGCCTGCTCTCGAGGATGATGTGCGCCGTGGTTGTGCTCGAATATACGAGCGACGGAAAGAGTCTGATGATCCCGGACAACGTCGTTCCGAAGGAAAACAGCGTATCATATGACGGAAAATACAGATTGACGGCCGGTTCGTCCTATACGATCGGTCAGCTTCTGCGCGCGATGCTGCTGTGCGGAGCGGACAACTGCGCGAGAGCGCTTGCCGAGCATATCAATCCGAACTCGGATTATTTTGTTTCCCTGATGAACCAGACCGCGGCGCGTCTCGAGATGAAGGATACGTATTTCACCTCCCCCGACGGAGCGTACAGCACGCTTTCCAGGACGACGGTGAACGATATGATGCTGTTTTATCAATATGCTCTGAAGATAACGAATTTCAGAAATATTGTGCAAAGCGAATTCAATCACATCTGGGGCAACACAGCCGTGTTCAATCTCTGCACGCTGCCGTTCTCGCTGAAGGCAACGTACGGGACTACCGTGGCGGGCGGTCTGTTTCAGCCTTCCTCTGATTCGCTGCCCGGCACGCTCGTAATGAACATTACTCTTCCGGCAGGCGGAGAAAACGCCGTTCCGATGAAGCTCGGCGCTATCGTGCAGAACAACGCTGGAACGGATCAGCTCAACACGTTCGCACGGTCGCTCATTTCGGACGCGAACAGCAGTTTCAGAAAAACGAAGGTCTTCGGGATCGGGGACGCGGTGGGAACGTACGACGTTGCGAAGCAGTCGCTTTCTCTCGAAGCAGCCGCGGAGCTGTATCTCGTGGTGCCCTCCGACGTAGCTCCGGTAAATTACGTCCAGTCTGTAACCTATACTTTTTTAGGCGGAACGTACAGCGGTCAGGCAATGAACGCCCTGGAGCTGACGCCTCCCATTACGGAGGGACAGCAGCTCGGCCTCGCATCTCTCCTCCTTCGCGACGGTTCCACACATTCTCTGAGAATCAAAGCGGGCAATACGATCCAGACCGACAACGCACGTGTCAACAGTCTTTTAAATCTCATAGAATCGTATCGCCCGTTATTTATTATTATTGCGGCTCTGCTCGCCGTTGAGCTTTACGTCGTGGCGGCAATGATCATACATGCGATCCGCCGGCGCGTCTCGGCACGAAGGTCGGCGCGAGCCGGAAAGCGCTGAGCGCTTTCGTTATTTATTTGATCTTCGCAAGTTTCGCGAATCTCGGAAGACCGTCTTCCATCGGAGGATGGGAGTCGCCCTGAATAAGCGGCAGAGCGTATTTCACGTAATCGTCCGTAATGAAATTGCCTTCCGCGTTGATCCACTCGCGAGGCAGCTTTTTCTCGGTATTCGCGACGTCGCTCAGCGGGATCATCTTGGGCAGACATTTGTAGCCGCCGTTTTCGTCCTCGGCGCGCTCGAATCCGATGCAGTAGTCGGTATATCCCTCGACCGCCTTCTTTACGGCCACGGAGCCGGCCATGTGCGCCTCGTTAACGTCCGTAAGGGAGCCGCAATGCGCCGCGCAGCGCTGAAGCAGGCTGAATTCGATTCCTCTCACCTTGCAGCCGATCGATTCTTTCGCGGCGTTCGCAAGAGTTGTCGCTACACCTCCGAGCTGAGCGTGCCCGAAAGCGTCTCTTACTCCGCTGTCGGCGACGAATCTTCCGTCAGCGTACTGCGCTCCTTCGGATACGGCGACGATGCATTTTCCCTGCTTCTCGTACACGCGTTTCACGTCAGCGAGATACTGTTCCATGGAGAAGGGCAGCTCGGGAACGTAGATAAGATCCGGACCCATGCCCTTGTGCGCCGCCAGCGCCGTTGACGCCGTGAGCCAGCCCGCGTGACGTCCCATGACCTCCAGCACGGCGACCATGCCCGTATCGTAAACTCTGGCGTCTTGATAAACTTCCATCGTCGACGTGGCAACGTATTTGGCCGCTGATCCGTATCCGGGGCAGTGATCGGTGCCGTACAGATCGTTGTCGATCGTTTTCGGAACGCCCATGACGCGCATTTCGTAGCCGGATTTCTGCATATATTTGCTGATCTTGTTGCAGGTATCCATCGAGTCGTTGCCGCCGTTATAGAAGAAATAGCGAATGTTATATTTGCGGAAAACCTCGAGCAGGCGTTTGTAATCCGTATCGTCCTCGTCGGCGTTTTTCAGCTTGTAGCGGACGGATCCGAGCGCCGATGAGGGGGTCGTTTTGAGCAGTTCGATCTCGTACGGATCCTCCTTGCTCATGTCGTAAAATTCCTCGTCGAGCATACCGCGTATTCCGTGGGCGGCGCCGTAAACTTTCGTGATGCATTCCTCGGCGAGCGCCGTCTGGAAAACGCCCGCGGCGCTTGAATTGATGACCGAGGAGGGACCGCCGGACTGTCCGAAGATAGCGGCTCCGATTAATTTTTTCATATCAAGAATCCTTTCAGTTCAGAAGTGATGAGAAAACAAAAAAACAGGGGGGACAGAAAGCAGGCTCCGTCCCCTTGCATAAATCAGATATCAGGCCTTTCCGCTGCAGCCCAGAACGTCGCGGAGCTTGTGACGGACGAGTTCCTTTATGTTCGCTCTCGCGGGCTTCAGGTACTCCCTGGGATCGAATTTATCAGGATGCTCGTTGAAGAACTTGCGGATGGTGCCGGTCATGGCAAGACGGAGATCGGAATCGATGTTGATCTTGCAGACGGCGGATCTGGAAGCTTCTCTGAGCTGATCCTCGGGAACGCCGATTGCGCCGGGCATCGCGCCGCCGTTTTCATTGATCATCTCGACGTATTCCTGAGGAACGGAAGACGATCCGTGAAGAACGATCGGGAAACCGGGCAGTCTCTTCTCGCACTCGTGAAGAACGTCGAAACGGAGCTGGGGCTTCGTGCCGGGCTTGAATTTGTATGCGCCGTGGGACGTGCCGATGGCGATGGCAAGAGAATCGCAGCCCGTGCGGGTGACGAATTCCTCGACCTCCTCAGGTCTCGTATAGGACGCGCATCCTTCGGCAACGTTTACTTCGTCCTCGATGCCGGAAAGCGTTCCGAGCTCAGCTTCGACGACAACTCCGTGCTCGTGGGCGTATTCGACGACGCGTCGGGTGATCTCTATGTTCTCCTCAAAAGGTTTGGAGGAAGCGTCGATCATGACGGAAGTGAATCCGCCGTCAATGCAGGATTTGCACGTCTCGAAGTCCGGGCCGTGGTCAAGGTGGAGCACGATCGGGATCTCGGGGCATTCGATCACAGCGGCTTCAACGAGCTTTACAAGATACGTATGGTTCGCATAGGCTCTGGCGCCTTTCGAGACCTGAAGGATTACGGGCGCGTGCTCTTCCCTGCACGCCTCGGTGATACCCTGAACGATCTCCATGTTGTTGACGTTGAACGCGCCGATGGCATAGCCGCCGTTATACGCTTTCGCAAACATTTCTTTTGAAGTTACTAAAGGCATATCAAAACATCTCCTTAAAAAAATTGAACTGTATAAAACAGGCGAACGGGCGGCGGCGCTTTACGCGCTTCAGCACATTCGCCTGTATTCTATCAAATCGCAGCGGATTTTGCAACCCGTTTCCGCCGCTTTTCAGCAGCTGTTAAGCAGCGGTTCAGCGGCTGTCCGGTGATCGTCGAACGCTTCCTGCAGTTCCGCGCCGCACCGTCCGCGGATCACTTTTTCTTCTTTCTGCTCAGTATAACAACCACCGAGCTGACGGCCGCAAAGGCGACGGCTCCCGCGACCACGGGCACGACGGGAAACGGCTTTCCGGCCTTGCTTCCGGAGGCGGCGTCGCCGCTTCCTGAGCCGTTACCTCCCGAAGTCGCAGCGGGAGCTGGAGCGGAAACGGAAACCGCAGGCGCATCCGTTCCGGCGGGAACAGGCGTTGCTTCGGGAGCGGCGGTAGGCTCTTTGGTAGGAGCAGCCGTCGCCACTTCAGCGGGAAACTCCCCGCCGTTCGCATCCCACGCGAGATACGCGGCGGCGAAAGTGTCCGCAGCCTCAGCGTCGGCAAAGAAAGCGACGTAATAGACGTCCACCGTCATTGCGTCCATGACGTCCTCGAACATATCGAAGCGGCAGTTCGCGACGTTTCCCTCCCAAAGCTTCTGGCCGCTGAAATCTATGTTCAGGATCTGGATCCCGGCGCTCTCGATATAATCGTAGTGCGCGTTTTTAGTCTCACCGTATCCGGAAAAAGCATCCGTCTGGAAATACAGCGTCCCGGTACGGGACGTTTTCGTAACGTCCGCTTTGACGGCTATCTGCAGCACCTTGTAATCGGAGCAGGGCACCGGCTCGATCGCTTTCCTTTCCGTAAGGGTTCCGAACATCATCTCGATGAACGGGTCGCTTCCCGCCTGCAGCTCCAGCTTAAAGCTTCCGCTGTTTTTATCATAATACGCGGCGTCGATCTGTGAAACCTTTTCGGCATCAAAAAGACTTTCGCCGATGGAAGTATTTATGTTTCCCGCGCGTTTGTCAAAAATGATGAGATCGTGCGGCTTCCTGTCAACTTCTTTCGTTTCGGGCTTCTCACCGGTCTCAGGGACGTCTCCCTGATCGGCGCCGAGCTTTTTCAGCCAGCTGCTTCCGTATGCGTCTGCAGCCTCAACGTCGGCAAAAAATCCGACGTAATAAAGCTCGAATTCTCCGCCGTCCCTGCACGTCGTCAGCAGATCGAAACGGCAGTCGGCAACGTTGCCGCGCCAGCTTCCGTTACCCGACGCGTCCACGTTAACATATTGATAGCTGTTTGTCTTTCCGTAAAGATACGAAAGATTTTTTGATTCCTGATACTCCGGAGCTTCGGAAGTCTGGAAATAGAACTGTCCCTCCCTGCCGAGCGCGGGATCGTACCGGACTCCGAAC
>CADBOE010000237.1 GCA_902796205.1 uncultured Ruminococcus sp.
CAAATCAACTTTCAGCCGCATTCCGCCAAAATCCCCATTTGCGGCTGAAATCTCAAATCAACTTTCAGCCGCATTCCGCCAAAATCCCTGTTTGCGGAGAAATACTCAGCCAACGCCGGAAACACGTTGTTCACCCGCCGACCATGAAACGCACGCCGCGAAAGAGCGTTCGCGTTATTCACTCACCTGCCGCAAAAGGCTCGCAGACCGGGAAGTCCTTTTGCCGGACGCAAATCACTCAACTGCCGCAGAAGGCTCGCCGGCGGCATTACGTTCGCGCAGGCCGAGGACGGCGGCCTCCGCAAGGACGTCCGGAGTGATATTGTTCGCGTAAACAGAAAGAACTTCGTCGGTAACGAAAATCGCGTTGTTGCCGGGCAGGCACGCCTTCAGATGCTTTCTGACCGCCCTTTTGATGCGGCGCAGAGCCCCCGGTACGGCGGACGGCTTCATATCCAGAGCGTGCGCCAGAAAGGACTCGCCGGCCCCGTAATGATATTTTCCTGCGAACAGCACACGATCCGTCACGGCAAGACCGTGAAGCGCCTCACTGATGAGCGGAAAGACGCGGTCGTACGGCATGCCGGCTCCGAAAACGGCGGCGGCTCTGGAAAGAGCCTCTTTGCGGGTGGCGTTTTTAAGAAACAGATTGAGATTCCGCGCGCCGCGGGGCGGAGGAGATAAAAAGCCGGACAGAACGGCGTCGGCGCAGGCGAGCTCCATCGCTTTTTCGGCGCAGGAGCAGGCAGCCACGCTGTCGCCGAGAATATTGAACGCGGCGTTCCGGCAATATGCCGAATATTTCCCGCTCATCGCGATCCGCCCGCCGGCGTCCCCCGCCTGCAAAAGCCGGATTATCTCTCTGTCGGTCATTTTCCGCCGGCACCTCCGGACTTTCCCGCCCTGCGCGCAGACAGCTTCGCGTCGAGCCACGGTTCAAATCTTGCCGTTATCAGCTCCGCGAAAATGTAGCCGAGCAGCGACGTTCCGAGCGCGACGAGCAGGCCGCCGAGAATATCGGTGGGATAATGCACGTAAAGATAAAGGCGCGAATACATTATGAGAAGCGCCAGTATGACGGCGGGCGTACCGGCTTTTTTGCTGCAGTGAAACAGTGCCAGAGCGGCGCCGAGGGAACCCATCGTGTGACCGGACGGATAGGAAAAATCATGCGGCGCGCGGACGATGAGATAGGCCATATTGTTCACGTCGTACGGTCTTACGCGGGCAAAGGCGTTTTTGAGGAAAAGATTGCCCACGATGACGCCGATGAAGAGCGCGATGCCCATCGCGAGGCCCCACTTGCGCGTGCGGCGGAACAGAAGGAACAGCACCGAAAGCGCGATCCAGAATATTCCTCCCGACCCGAATGCCGTTATGACCTTCCAGACCGTGTCGGAAACGCCTCCGCCGAACGCGGAGCGTATGGCGTCAAGTATCGCGAAATCGAAGGATTGTATAGCGTCAACAAGGCTCATGACCGTACCCCCTGCGGCGTCATTTATCTCTCGGCTTCAGAAGCCCGAGATCGTAATTCGCGCGCACGATGACGGCGCCTACCACGTAAACTCCGGTGATGATCAGAACGACGGCGTTGTCGATGGTGGAAAGAACGTTGCCCCTGGTAATGACGGAAACGTTCGAGAACACCAGACTGAACACCGTGATCACGAGCAGGATCATGCCCATCACGAAAGCGATCTTTATGTTCTTTTTCGTCGGGTTTTTCCACAGCTGATATCCCATGACGCCTATTATCACGTGAAGCAGAATATGTATCACCGTGAGTGTCAGATTCATTCCGTAAATGAAGCCTTCGCCGCCCACGCCGCGTATGTCGAACAGAAATCTCTTCGCCGAAAGAAGCTCGATGAACGCCACGACCGCCCATATTATCAATATGAAGCCGGACGACATCATCATGCGCCGCCCGATGCGGAACGCCCTGTTCTTTTTAACGTCCTTGAATTCCTTGCGCGCGTAATTCTCGGCGGCAAACATGACCAGAATGAACGTCGGGATGGCAACGTACAGGAATATGCGCAGAATGAGGAAATTGTTGGTGTCGCTGACAAGATTCGTAAGCACGTGCGAATTGTTAGGTCTGAACATCTCTTTGAAGAGCTGCGACTGGAACAGCGTCTCGCCGGCTTCCTTGTTATACGCGAGCATATCCCCGCTTATCGTCTGGCCGCCGATGTAAGATGACGGCAGCATCAATCCGAGCGTGGTGGCGACGCCGACAACGGCGAGCAGCACGAACACCCTGTATTTATTGAACGGTATGCACGAGGAGAATATAACGACGATCCCGGCGATGCTCATCATGACGGTCATCATCGTTCCGACGTTCACGTCCTGAACGAACGGTTCCGCGCCGTTCATTTTGGGAATGACGTTGACGAGCACCGGCAGCATTATCGCCACGGCGGCCAGAAGACCGGCGGCAACGGATCTCGATATGATATTTTTCATGAACGAGCCCTTGATCGGGTTTCTGCGCGCCTCGAGCGACAGCAGGAATCCTCCGGTGCCGATAACGGCGGCTTCAAGCATGTACACGTTTTCGACGTTGTACCACATCTGTCCTTTTCCGAACGGAATGAGAGCGAACGCGAGCAGTATCACCGCGACCGCCTTCATCAGATACAGCACGGCCGTCTTCTGGATATTGCCGATAACGCGGCGTCCTTCTCCGACGACAGCCTTGAGGTGTGAAAAATCGTTGTCGAGCAGCACGACGTCAGAGCACGATTTGGCCGCCTCGGTCGCCTTCGCGAACGTGATGGACGAATCCGATTTTCTGAGGGCCAGTATGTCGTTGACGCCGTCTCCCGTCATCGCGACCTTGTGACCGCGCGACTGGAGCGCCAGCACGAGGGCCTCCTTCTGCTCGGGCGACACTCTCGCGAATATGGTGTATTCCTCGGCGAGAGAAGGTATATCCTCGAGCGGTACGCCTGCGAGCGAGACGTATTTGTCGGCGTTTTCTATGCCGCACATCTGGGCGATCTTGCTGACGGTGAGCGGATTGTCGCCGGAGATGACCTTAACGGTGACGTTGTTTTCCCTGAAGAACTTCAGCGTGTCGGGCGCGGTTTCGCGTATATGATCCTCGATGACGAAGAACGCCTCGAGATTTCCGTCGGAGGTGAGCGCTATCACGCGTTTTCCTTCTTTTGCGCATCCGGCGCTGAAGGAAAGGCGTTCGTCGCCCTCGGGCAGCAGGTATTCCGGCGCGCCCATCAGCAGCTTTTTCCCGTCCTTGTAAATGAGTCCGGAGCATTTCGTGGCGCTCGAGAACGGTATCTTTTCGCCGTATTCCACATTTTCGTTGATGCCGAACCGCTGATACAGCGCCTCCGCCGTGGCGTTGCGCTCGCCGGAGACGCCTATTATGTCTCTGATGTGCTTCTCGACCTCGTCCATCGTGACGAAGGCCTTCGTGTCCGCGACGTTCATCGTGCCGTCGGTAAGCGTGCCCGTTTTGTCGAGGCAGATGACGTCGACTCTCGACAGATTTTCAAGCGAATAAAGCTCCTGGACGAGCGTGTTTTTCTTCGACAGCTGCGCGATGGAGAGCATCAGCGCGACGGACGTGGTGAGCACGAGTCCGGAAGGTATGATGCCGATGCCGAACGAGCCGCCGGTGAGTATAATGAGCGCCCAGGCAACGGGATCCTTCAGGCTGAGTTCGCGGCCCCAGATCGACGCATCGCCGCCGGTGCGCGAAATTTTGTATGCAAGCGTGGCGACGATGACGACGAGTACGACAACGAGGGCAACTGACAGCACGCGCAGGATCTTCATGATCGTCGTCATCAGCTCGGATTTGTGTCTCGCCCCGCCCTTGACCTTCCTCGAAAGTCCGGCTGCGTACGTGTCGTCGCCTATCTCCGTGACGCGGCCTTTCGCGTCGCCGACAATTATCGCGGAGCCGGAAAGGATCTTGTCGCCTGGCAGCTTTCTGATGTAGTCGGATTCGCCCGTCAGCATAGATTCGTCGACCTGCACCTCGCCTTCGAGCACCTCGATGTCAGCCGTAGCCTGCTCGCCGGCGCTGAGCGATACGATGTCGTCGATAACGATTCCGCTCGCTTCCAGCTTCACGATCCCGCCGTCGCGCACGACCTTGCTTCTGGTTTCGGTAACGATGCGGAGTTTCTTTATGACGCGCATGCTGTGCAGCTCTTGCGACGTTCCCATCGTTACGTTCATGATGGCCGGGATCAGGAATACGAATTTCGATATGCCGAAATATTCGTTTACGATGTCCTGCCGCCCGATTGCGTTGAAGTAGATTATGAAGAAAATGAATATTGCGGCAATAATGAACAATATCGTGTTGAAAAACGTAAAGATGTTGCCGAATATCACCTGAGCCGTCGTTTTCTGGTTTGTGTCGGTGACAATGTTCGCATAGCCTTTCTGCAGTCGCTCCTGCACCTGCGCCGCGGTCAACCCCCTGTCAGGCGCCGCGTTCACGCGGTCGATGGGGATCTTTTTGATTGTTTTTCTGCTCATACGGTTAACGCTTCCTCTGCTGTTGGGATGGACGATTTCATCCTCTTTTCCTTATATCATATCGGAGCGGATTATTCAAGACCGTAGGGCCCTGCCGGGGAATAACGGGCGACCGTCGGGCAAACGCCGGATGCGGCGCGGGACAGGATGCAACGGGGGACAGGGACAGGATGCAACGGGGGACAGACCCGGGTTTCCGCCCTGCCTCCGGCGAAATGTGCAACCGGAAACAGAGAGTGTGCAACCGGGGACAGAGGCGCGTTTTCGACCTTGACTGCAACCGGACGGGCGCTCCGATCGCGGGCAATTGCACACCTGTTCAGCGGGGCCTGCAACCGGGGTCTGTCCCCGGTTGCCGCTGATGCGGCAGGATGGCGCAAAGCAAGGCGGCTCCGAGGTTTTCGAGGGTTATTTCCCGATATTTCCCGTTATTTGCGGTTATTATCCGCTATGGTGAAAAAGCTGCAGAGTGAGCCGGTGCAACGGGGGACAGACCCCGGTTTTTCGCCGGGCTTCAGGCCAGGTCAGGAAGTAGCAAATGTAAAAACCGGCGACCGTCGCTTAATCCGCGAACGGTCACCG
>CADBOE010000238.1 GCA_902796205.1 uncultured Ruminococcus sp.
AAAAATATCGACAAATATCGTCATTTCTCGACAAAAATCGACATTTGAGGCGATTTTTGCCCGAAAACAGCGAGAAAGCGGCCTTTTAGCCCGAGATTTCCAAAAGTTTATAAACCGGAAGGCAAAAAACTTAACTTAAGGCAGCAACTGGGGACAGACCCCGGTTTCGCAGACCCCGGTTTTGGGCTTCCTTCATGCTACCCCATCAGCTATTCCATTTACAGCCCAAAACAGGGCCCCGGCCCAAGAGCAGGGCCATACAGAAGCATACTCAAGCTAAGAAAAACCACCACTCCGGCCCCGTCCGCAGGTTGCGACCCTTTCTCACGCGTTCCCGCAACCGGGGTCTGTCCCCGGTTGCCGCCGCCCACACCATTGTTCCTGCAACACTGCTCTGTCCCCGGTTGCCGCGGACACAGCTCCGCTACTGCCGCAACGCTCCTCTGTCCCCGGTTGCCGCCGCCCCTTGCTGCAGCCCCTCTTTGCCGCCTCACTGCCGTAACGCTCCTCTGTCCCCGGTTGCCGCCGCCCCGCCTCCGCTACTGCAGTAACGCTGCTCTATCCCCCGTTGCACGGTCCCCCGTTGCATCCCCGCCCCATCCCGCTGCAGCCACTCCGTGAGCGGCTTGACGCCCCGCCGCCCCGGTGGCATAATTAACAACACATTGAAACCCGGGGAGTTGAATGCCAGATGGGCACGGCGCTGAAAAAGAGAAACGGCGTAAATAAAATAATCAAAGCCGAAACCGGGCGGAAAAACGATCCGGAAAGAGAACGCGCGTTGACTGCGTCCAGAACGGCGACGCTTGAGGATTACGTGCGCTGGATCGGCGATTGCGACTTTGAAACGCTGCCTTTTCGCGAGGCCGACGCGCTTGTGCTCTGCATAGCGTCATATTTTGACCTGACGACTATGTTCGCGAGCGGAACGGAGGAAGTGAGCCTTCGCGAATGCGCAGAGCCGGCAGAGCAGGGCAGACTGAAGCTAATGATCACCGGCGGCGACATGGGAAACAGGGGGATTTTCCTCGCCGCGGCAAAATCGAAGAGGTTCGGAGAGCTTATTATCACCGATTACGTTGACCGGTTGTCCTGCGACCCGCCGCTTCAGTTCGCGGCAATGTGTTTCTCGTTCAAGGATCGTTTTTCATTCATTGCCTTCCGCGGCACGGACAGTTCGCTCGCGGGCTGGCGCGAAAATTTCATGATTTCATTCACGAGGACAACGGCGCAGACGCTTGCCGGAGAATACGCCTCCGCGCTTGTCGGCCGGGGACGCGACTGGTACATCGGCGGTCATTCGAAAGGCGGCAATATGGCGTTGTTCGCGGCATGCGTGCTGTCACCGGAGCAGCTGGAAAATGTAAAAAAAATATATCTGCTTGACGGTCCCGGTTTTTGCCCGGAAGTGTTCGACGAAATGCTGATCCGGCGCGTCGAGCCCAGAACGGTGCGGATTATTCCCGAATTCGACGTGATCGGAAAGCTATTTGAACCGCGGATCGGCGACACGCGAATCGTAAAGAGCTACCGAAGCGGCATTGAGGAGCATTCTCTTGCCTCGTGGATGATCGATCACGGCGAGCTGTCGGCCGCGGCGGCGAATGATCCCGGCAGCCGATGGATCAGTGAACTTATGGACGAGTGGATCGCCGGCATTTCGCTGGAGGAAAGGGCTGTGTTCGTCGACGAGCTTTTCGACGCGATGGAAGAGGCGGGAATAAGTGATTTTCAGAAGATTTCGCCCGAGTATTTCGGCAATCTGCTCGCGCGAATCCGGGGCAAAAGCCCGACTACGAAAAAGATTCTCGGCAGTCTGCCGCGCAAGGTTATTCTCGATGACGCAGGGAAAAAACCTTTACGCGAGCAGCTTCCGGGCCTGCTGAAAAATCCGCTCCTGCTTTCTGCGATCGTGATGATTCTGGTCGGAATCGGCGTGTTTTTCATTTCGGACAAGATACTGGAGATTGCCTCGATTGCCCTCGTTTCCGTCGCTGCCGCCGTGCAGCTGTTTATTATTATTCGGCGCGTGATCAAGGCCGGCGTAAGGGCCGAAGGGCTTCGGGAACGCATCGTGATAACGATCGTTCTTCTCGCGCTCATTCCAGTTCTCATTATTAAGGAGCAGGCAATGTTCGTGTTCGGCAGCGCTATATTCGGGATAACGTTTCTTGTGCTGTCGTATATTTCCGGCGACCGTGCCGCGAAAGAGAGCAACGTTTTCGTCCGGGTTCTTAATATTGTTGAGTGCGTTGGCTGCGCCGGGCTCGGAATCAGTTTTCTCGTCGTGCCGATGGTCGCCGTGCGTCCGTTTGCAATAGGAATCGGAATCGGGCTGCTGACGGATGCGGTCGTTCGCCTTGCTTTTTTTATATGGCAGACGGTGAGAAAAAATCGGATCCCGGGAGAAATTAAACTTTGAAAGTCGCCAACGGCAATATGCAACAACGAAGAGGGGCCTGCGCCCCTTTTTTATATTATCTTAAACCGTTCAAACCGTGGTCTGTCCCCGGTTGCACCCCGCCGCAGCTCTCACTCGAAACCGTGGTCTGTCCCCGGTTGCATGTCCCCGGTTGCATGTCCCCGGTTGCACCGTTGCTCTGTCCCCCGTTGCACCTGTGCTCACGCGGAGGCGTTTCATTCGGGCGTTTCGTTTGACATCTTTCACTTGCAATCTGCCCTTAGCTGATATATAATCCACACATACCGGCTCTTAAAAGTGCTGTCGGGTCTTACGCAATGGAATTTTGTGAACCCCGTCAGGTCCGGGAGGAAGCAGCGGTAAGCGAACCCTTTCGTGTGCCGTAAG
>CADBOE010000239.1 GCA_902796205.1 uncultured Ruminococcus sp.
ACTCTATTAACTTGCACTTATTGTATCACACAACGCTTCTTTTTGTCAATTATTTTCATGCTTTATTAATTTATGGGCAGGCATTAAGTAAAACAAGTTCTTCCAATAAAACCGGAAATACAGCAATGATCCAAACAGGAACAATCAATACCTTATTTGGCGGATTTGATTCATTATGCAAAGCATTCAAAAGGCAAATTAATACTGCGATACTTGTTAAAAATACCAGTGAAAACCCGATTGACAGAACAAGTTTTTTTTTCATATTATTTTTAACCCCTTAATAATTTGCTATACTTGAACAACTGTCATTTAAACTTCTCAAGAAATTGTAAGTATCATGATACTGACTATTAATAATGTTCCAATGATATTCTTCATTATTTAGTAAACTGCTATAATATTGAACCATAAAAATATTGCCCTGTTGGCTGTAATAATTCATCTGACTATAAATTTGCCTATATCAACCAACTCTAAAAATACTTTATTTTGAACAGTATTATATAGAATGCTCTTTGACACCAAAAGAAAGCAACGCCTCCGAATTCAATACTTTTGGAAAAAAGCGTAGTAATCTCCAATTTCAGCAAGGAATAAATCATCGATACTTTTTATAGAGCAATCAATATCTAAAAACTCGCCGTTTTCATCCAAATAATGAATCTGTTCGGGATATGTGACAGCAATAAATTTTCCATCAGAAGTTATATAATGCTTTTCGTATTCAGTTCGTCTTTCTGTTTCTTCACATAGAAGATATACATCTTTTGAAGAATACTCTTCATTTTCATCGCCCTTGATCTTAGAAGCAAAGACTGCTGTTTTTACTGGTAATAATGACATCAACAGCATAAACGAAAGAAAAAGGGATATTGCATTTTTCAAGAATTCATTATGAATCTTATGGTAGCTATCATTCATTTGAAGTTCCTCCTTTTGCGCGGTCTCATTAATTGGCTAAAAAGTGGAAACACCATTTAGATGATTATATTATGATTATTGTTATTAGTCAACATTCTCTATGTTTGTTTCTTCTTTTCTGAATTGTTACGAGCCATAATGTGGTCTCTCCTTTCTGGGTTTTTCCCAGACTTAATTCAACCACAAATTCGTTTTAAGGTAAAGCTCGCCGCAAATCCTACTGTGGAACTTACTTTGGGAATTTACGTCTGAAAAAAATTTGAATCACCTGAAAAAACCTGAAAAAAACGCTTGCATTCCGTGTACGGGTTCGTGTATAATACCGTCCGTTGCGGCTTGACAGACTGTGAAGTCGGAGATTGCTGCCCCCGCGGCAGGTAACTTCGATGGAGAATGTCCGGTTCGAGAAACCGGGCGGCAAGTCCTTGCACTACAGCTCACGACACTTTACGTGTCCGGTGTACCGTGTTGGCCCAATTTGAAATCCGTAACCGTTCGGATATTTCAATTTGGTTTTTTTAAGGGACGGGCAGGAAACGCACGAAGTAGTGGCTGATCTGATGTGCCGGCTGTTATACGTAACAAAACACCGCAGAGCGCGCTGGCCAGGCGCGCCGGATGAAAGAGAGGATTATGTATGGCAAACAAGCAGAAAATCAGAATCAAACTGAAAGCGTATGATTACCAGCTCCTGGATCAGGCGGCGCAGAAGATCGTCGACACCGCCAGAAGAACGGACGCCATGGTATCCGGACCCATTCCGCTGCCGACAGAGAAGGAAATCGTAACGATCCTGCGCGCTCCTCATAAATACAAGGACGCCAGAGAGCAGTTCGAGATGAGAACGCACAAAAGACTGATCGACGTTCTCATGCCTTCGCCGAAGACGGTTGACGCCCTGATGAGACTCGATCTCCCCGCCGGCGTCGACATCGAGATTAAAGTGAAGCAGTGACAGGCCGAAACAGCAAACGATTCTTCAGCAGGCCGCGGACCTTATAGTTCGGGCGAGCGGCCGGTCACGTTCCGCGGATAACGCCGGAAAGGCGGCGGAACCAATAACCAGGGAGGTAATAAAATGAAGAAATTTATCATCGGAACTAAAATCGGAATGACGCAGATATTCGCCGCTGACGGTACCTGCACTCCGGTCACCGTGGTACAGGCAGGACCCTGCGCCGTGGTGCAGAAGAAGACGGCTGAGACCGACGGCTACGGCGCCGTGCGTCTCGGATTCGGCGAGACCGAGCTTAAAAAGCTGAACAAGCCGGAGCGCGGCGTGTTTGAGAAGCTCAACATGAAGAAGGGCTACAGGCACATCAGAGAATTCAGAGCCGATAACTTCGACGAGTTCGAGGTCGGACAGGAGATCACCGCGGGAACGATGTTCTCGGACGGAGATTCCGTTGACGTCCGCGGAACTTCAAAGGGTAAAGGCTATGCCGGCAGGATCAAGAGATACGGAAACAAGATCGGCCCCATGACCCACGGTTCGAAATATCACAGAGGTCTCGGTTCCATGGGTCCCAACACCGACCCCGGCCGCGTAATGCCCGGAAAGCATATGCCCGGTCATATGGGTTCCGACACGGTCACGGTACAGAACCTTACCATAGTCAAGGTCGACGGCGAGCGCGGACTGCTCCTTATCAAAGGCGCCGTTCCCGGTCCCAAGGGAGCTCTGCTTGAGATCGCCGAATCGGTGAAGGCCTGATCGGAAGGAGGAAGCATAAATGTCTAAAGTAAACGTATTTGATATGCAGGGAAATATCGTTGACGAGATCGAACTCGATCAGAATATTTTCGGCGTGGAAGTAAATACATACTGCATGCACGCGGCTCTCGTCTGCATGCAGGCGAACGCCCGCCAGGGAACGCACTCCACTCTCACGAAGAGCGAGGTCAGCGGCGGCGGAAAGAAACCCAGACGCCAGAAGGGCGGCGGCTGCGCCCGTCAGGGAAGCACGAGAAGCGCTCAGTGGAGACACGGCGGCATCGTCTTCGGACCCAGCCCCAGGGATTACAGCTTCACCATCCCCAAGAAGGTGAAGAGGAACGCCCTCAAGTCCGCTCTCACGTCCAAAGCCATTGACGGAAACATCATCGTCGTTAAGGATCTGAAGCTCGACGCGATAAAGACGAAGAACATGGTCGCCGTAAAGAACAGCCTTAAAGTAGACGATTCCGCTCTCCTTGTCATTCCCGGCAAAGACGAGAACATCGTGAAATCCTCGGCGAACATTCCCGCTTTCACGACGCGCTACGTCAATACCATCAACGTATATGACATTCTGCGTCACGAGAAGCTCATCGTCACCGTGGATGCTCTCAGCAAGATTTCGGAGGTGTACGCATGAACGAGTATGATATCATTGTCCGTCCGCATATAACTGAAAAAAGCACGGAAGCCGCGGCGCTCGGCCAGTACGCATTTGTCGTTGACAACGCCGCTACAAAGATCGACATAAAGAACGCCGTCGAAAAGATCTTCGGCGTAAAGGTGCTGTCCGTCAACACCATGCGCTACGACGGAAAGAAGCGCACCCGCAACGGCGGAGGCGGCGCTGTCGTCGGCTATACCCCGAAGTGGAAGAAGGCTGTCGTCCGCATCGACACCGATCCCAAGACTCTTGAGTATACCGTCAACGGCGAGAAGAAGACGAAGAAGTACAAGTCCGTCATCGAAGATTACGGATTTGCGCAGTGATGCAGGAGGACAGGAATTATGGGTATTAAAAAATATAATCCGACCACACCTTCCAGAAGACAGATGACCGTATCCACGTTCGAGGAGATCACGGGAAAGAGCGAGATAAAGACGCTCATGTCTTCCGTCAAGAAGAACGCCGGCAGAAACTCCTACGGACGCATTACCGTCCGTCATCACGGCGGCGGAAACAAGAGGCAGTACAGGCTCGTCGACTTCAAGCGCGAGAAAGACGGCATCCCGGCAAAGGTCGCTTCGGTCGAATACGATCCGAACCGCTCCGCGAACATCGCCCTGCTCGTTTACGCCGACGGCGAAAAGAGATATATCCTTCATCCCGAGGGACTTAAAGTGGGCGACACGGTCGAATCCGGAAAGAACGCCGACATCAAACCCGGCAACGCTCTTCCGCTTTCCGACATACCGGTAGGTACCGTCATCCACAACATCGAAATGAAGCCCGGCAAGGGCGCTCAGCTCGTCCGCAGCGCGGGAGCCGGCGCTCAGCTCATGGCGAAGGACGCCACCTACGCCACCGTGCGTCTCGGCTCCGGCGAAATGAGAATGGTCCCCGTCATCTGCAAGGCGACGATCGGAACCGTCGGCAACGCCGATCACGAGAATATCAGCCTCGGCAAGGCCGGCCGCAAGAGATGGATGGGTATCCGTCCTCACGTTCGCGGCGTCGTCATGAACCCCGTTGACCACCCCCACGGCGGCGGCGAAGGCAAATCTCCCGTAGGTATGCCCAGTCCCGTTACCCCCTGGGGAAAGCCGACTCTGGGATACAAGACCAGAAAGAAGAAGAAAGCTTCTGACAAGATGATAGTCAGAAGAAGAAACGGAAAGTAATCGTAGGAGGTAAGGTATGAGCAGATCAATTAAAAAAGGACCTTTCGTGGAAAAGCGTCTCCTGGACAGAATCCTTGCGATGAACGAGAAGAACGAAAAGATCGTCATCAAGACCTGGTCCCGTGCTTCGACGATATTCCCCCAGATGGTAGGTCACACTATCGCGGTTCACGACGGCAGAAAGCACGTTCCGGTATATATCACCGAAGAGATGGTCGGCCACAAGCTCGGCGAGTTCGCTCCCACAAGAACGTTCAAAGGCCACACCAACAAGAGCGAAAATTCCAGCTCTGTAAAACGCTGATAAGAGGAGGGATTTTCATTGGAACGTAAAATTTTAAGCAGCCAGGAGCTTCTCGACAGAAGAGAGGAACTCATTGAGAAATACAATGCGGAGAGCCGCAAGAGCAACAAGCCGTTCATTCTTTCCAAGCGTGAGCGCAAGGCGCTGGGCATCGGCAGGAATCAGGGAAAGGCCACCCTCAACTACGCGAGGATATCCGCCCGCAAGGTAAAGATCGTCCTCGATCTGATCAGGGGAAAGAGCCTTGAGGAGGCGTACGCTATCGTCCGCTTCACTCCCAAGGCCGCTTCCGAGCTGATCTTCAAGCTCCTCAAATCCGCAGAGGCGAACGCGGTCAACAATTTCGAGCTCGACGGTTCGAAGCTGTACGTGGCGGAGTGCTACGCCAACCAGGGCGCGACGCTCAAGAGAATGAGAGCCACCGCGAGAGGCCGCGGAATGCGCATCAACAAACGCACCAGCAACATCACGGTGGTGCTCAAGGAAAGAAACTGAGGAGGTAAGTTATGGGACAGAAAGTTAATCCTCACGGACTCAGAGTAGGCATTATAAAGGATTGGGATTCCAAGTGGTTCGCGAACAAGAAGAATTTCGCGGACAACCTCGTCGAGGACTACAAGATTCGTGAACATATCAAAAAGAAGCTTTATACTGCCGGCATCTCCAAGGTCGTCATCGAGCGCAGCGCGAACAAGGTGCTTGTCAACATCGAGACCGGAAAGCCCGGCGCCGTCATCGGAAAGAACGGAGCCGTTCGCGACGAGCTCAAGGCGGAGCTTGAGAAGCTTACCGGAAAGGCTATAAACGTCAGCGTGTTCGAGATAAAGAACGTTGACCTCGACGCTCAGCTCTGCGCCGAAAACATCGCCTCCCAGCTCGAGAAGAGGACGTCGTTCCGCAAGGCGATGAAGTCCGTCATGCAGCGCACGATGCGCGCGGGCGCTCTCGGTATAAAGGCCGCCTGCGGCGGAAGACTCGGCGGAGCCGAAATCGCCCGTACCGAGCATTATCACGAGGGTACGATCCCGCTGCAGACTCTGCGCGCCGACATCGACTACGGTTTTGCCGAAGCGAACACGACTTACGGAAAGATCGGCGTAAAAGTCTGGATCTACAAAGGCGAGGTACTGCCGGCCGCAAAGACCGCGCCCGCCGCTGAAGGGAGTGCTGAATAATCATGTTAATGCCTAAAAGAGTAAAACATAGAAAAGTTCAGAGAGGCCGCATGAAAGGCAAGGCCTACCGCGGAAACAAGGTGTACGAGGGCGATTTCGGCCTTCAGGCCACCGAGTGCGGATGGATAACCAGCAACCAGATCGAAGCCGCCCGTATCGCGCTTACGCGTTCGGTGAAGAGAGGCGGTCAGGTGTGGATAAAGATCTTCCCCGACAAACCGGTGACGAAGAAGCCCGCCGAGACCCGAATGGGTTCCGGTAAAGGCTCGCCCGAATACTGGGTCGCGGTCGTGAAGCCCGGAAGAGTGCTGTTCGAGATCGGCGGCATCGCCGAGGAGCAGAGCAGGGAAGCGCTCAGACTGGCCATGCACAAGCTTCCCGTAAAGTGCAAGATCATTGCCAGGGAAACGGCCCCCGTGGCTGAGACGGCGGAAGCGGAGGAGAATGTATAATGAAAGCTACAGATTACAGAGAAAAGATCCGTAAGATGTCCGTTGAAGAGCTCCGGGCAGAGGAACAGGAACTTAAGGCGCAGCTTTTCAGGCTTCGCTTCAAGGGAGCCACCAGCCCCGTTGACAACCCCGTGCAGGTCCGCTATATCAAGCGCGACATTGCCCGCGTGAGAACAATCATCAGGGAAAAAGAGCTCGCCGCTAAAGAGCAGTGATGTTTCGGAAGGAGGTAATTCAATTGGCAGAGAGAAATTTAAGAAAGACCATGGTGGGCATCGTTACAAGCGATAAGATGGACAAGACGATCGTCGTCTCCGTCACCGACAGCGTAAAGCACCCCCTCTACGGAAAGGTCGTAAAAAGAACGTATAAATTGAAGGCTCATGACGAAGCAAACGAGGCTCACGTAGGCGATACGGTGGAGGTCATGCAGACCAGACCGCTCAGCAAGGACAAACGTTACAGACTCGTGTCCATCGTTGAGAAGGCTCGCTGAGGCACAGGAGGTAAGACGTTATGATTCAGGTACAGACAATGCTCAAAGCGGCGGACAATACCGGTGCCAAGGAGCTTATGTGCATAAAGGTCATCGGCGGCAGCAAGAGACGCTATGCCAACATCGGCGACGTCATCGTCTGCGCGGTGAAGACGGCCACGCCCGGCGGCATGGTGAAGAAAGGCGAAGTCGTGAAATGCGTCATAGTCCGCACCAAGCGCGGCATCCGCAGAAACGACGGCACCTACATCCGCTTTGACGAGAACGCCGCAGTGCTGATCAAGGAAGACAAGAACCCGCGCGGTACCCGTATCTTCGGGCCTGTGGCGAGAGAACTGAGAGACGCCGACTACATGAAGATCGTTTCTCTGGCACCGGAAGTGCTGTGATCTACGGGAGGTAAATTTATGAATATCAAAAAAGGCGATAAAGTTTACGTACTTGGAACCCGCAGCGCGAAGGCTAAAGAAGGAAAGGTCCTCGCGGTTGACGTAAAGAACGAGACAGTGACCGTCGAAGGCTACAACATGATCTCGAAACACGTGAAGGCGAGGGGCGCCACGGAGCCCGGCGGGATCGTCCGCAAGGAAGGCCCCGTACACGTGTCGAACGTGATGCTGATCTGCCCTTCGTGCGGAAAACCGGCCAGAGTCGGACACAAGATCGTCGTCAGCGGCGACAAAAAGACGAAGGTCCGCGTTTGCAGAAAGTGCGGCGCAGATATCAAGACGCCGGAAGACCGCTGATCGTTGAGGAGGCACAGCTATGTTAAGACTTAAAGAAAAGTATATCAATGAGATCGCCCCCGCGATGATGGAGCAGTTCAAATACAAGAGCACCATGGAGATACCGAAGCTCGACAAGATCGTTATCAACATGGGACTCGGCGAGGCGAGAGACAACCCGAAGGCCATCGAAGCCGCCTGCGGAGATCTTATGAAGATCACCGGTCAGAAGCCGGTCGTAACGAAAGCGAAAAAGTCCATCGCGAACTTCAAGGTACGTGAAGGCATGAACGTCGGCTGCAAGGTCACTCTCCGCGACGTTCGCATGTACGCTTTCGCGGACAAGCTGATCAACATCGCTCTTCCGCGTATCCGCGACTTCCACGGCGTTTCCGCCAACGCGTTCGACGGACGCGGAAACTACGCGCTGGGACTCAAGGAGCAGATCATCTTCCCCGAGATCGAGTACGACAAGATCGACAAGGTCAGAGGTATGGACGTTATTTTCGTCACTACCGCGAAGACCGACGAAGAAGCGCGCTGCCTGCTCAAGCTTATGGGTATGCCCTTTGAAAAGAACTGACCGGAGGTAAATCATGGCAAAGTTATCAATGAAGCTCAAACAGCAAAGAGAGCCCAAGTATTCTACCAGAGCGTACAACAGATGCAGGATTTGCGGACGTCCCCACGCTTATATCAGAAAATACGGAATATGCCGTATCTGCTTCCGTGAACTGGCATACAAAGGACAGATCCCGGGCGTAAAGAAAGCCAGCTGGTAAAGGAGGAATCGCTATGCAAATCACAGATGTAATTGCCGACATGCTCACCAGGATCCGCAACGCCGGAACTGCAAAACTCGAAACCGTGGATATACCGGCTTCCAACATCAAGATGGCGATCGCCAACATTCTGCTGGAAGAGGGATATATCAAGGAAGTACAGAAGATCGACGACGACAGGCAGGGCGTTATCCGCCTCGTGCTGAAATATACGGCCAACAAGAAATCCGTTATCTCCGGCATAAAGAGGATCTCCAAGCCCGGTCTCCGCGTTTACGCCGGCGCCGGCGAGCTCCCCAAGGTGCTCGGAGGACTCGGCATCGCCGTCATCTCCACTTCGCAGGGAATCATGACCGATAAAAAAGCCCGCAAGCTCGGAATCGGCGGCGAAGTAATGGCATACGTTTGGTAAAAGATAATCTGAAAAGGGCCTTTGCGGCTTTCGCGCCGCAAAAGCTCGGAATCTCAAGATTGGAGGATATTTAAATGTCAAGAATCGGTAAACAGCCGGTCAAGATCCCCGCAGGCGTCACCGTTACGCAGGAGGGACACACGCTGACCGTGAAGGGACCTAAAGGGGAAATGACCCGCACGTTCCATCCCACAATGAAGATCACCGTCGAGGACGGCCAGATCACCGTGGAAAGACCTTCGGACGACAAGTTCGAGCGTTCGCTTCACGGCCTTACCAGATCGCTCATCCACAATATGGTTGACGGCGTCACGAACGAATTCACCAAAAAGCTGGAGATCAACGGCGTCGGTTACAGAGCCCTGCTCCAGAACAAGGTCCTCGTGCTGAATTTAGGCTACTCCCACAGCATCGAGATGGTCCCGCCCGAAGGGATCAGAGTCGAGGTTCCGGATCAGAACCACATCACCATCAGCGGCTGCGACAAGCAGGTCGTCGGTGAGTTCGCGGCAAAGGTCCGCAGCAAGAGACCTCCCGAGCCTTACAAGGGCAAAGGCATCAAATATGCTGACGAGCACATCAGGCGCAAAGAGGGCAAGACCGGCGCCTCGAAGAAGTAAGAAGGGAGCTGAATCAGAATGGCTAACAAACTCAGCAAAAATCAGATTCGCCAGAGAAGACATCTGCGCGTGAGACGCAAGGTTTCAGGTACTCCCGAGTGCCCCAGACTCAATGTTTTCAGGAGTCTTTCCAATATTTATGCTCAGATCATTGACGACGTGAACGGCAAGACTCTCGTTTCAGCCTCCACCGTTGAAGCCTCCGTCAAGGGCGAGACCGGATACGGCGGAAATATCGCCGCCGCGAAAGCTGTCGGAAAGCGCATCGCCGAGAAGGCGGCCGACGCAGGCATAAAGGACGTCGTTTTTGACCGCGGCGGTTATCCGTATCACGGAAGAGTGAAGGCACTTGCCGACGCCGCCCGTGAAGCCGGCCTTAACTTTTAATCACAAGGAGGAGCAATATGGAACATAATAATTCCAATACAAGTGAATTCAAAGAGAAGCTTGTCCATCTCGGAAAAGTGACTAAGGTTGTTAAAGGCGGCCGTAATTTCAGATGGAGCGCGCTCGTCGTTGTCGGCGACGAAAACGGCAGAGTGGGCGTAGGCCTGGGCAAAGCCGCGGAAGTTACCGAGGCTGTCCGCAAGGGCACCGAGGACGCGAAGAAGAACCTTATCCGCGTTCCGATGGTCGGAACGACGATCCCTCACGAGATCATCGGTGAGTTCGGAGCAGGCAGAGTGCTGCTGAAGCCCGCCGCCCAGGGTACCGGCGTTATCGCCGGCGGTCCCGTCCGCGCCGTCGTCGAGCTCGCGGGTATCAAGGATATCCGTACCAAATCTCTTCGTTCGAACAACCCCCACAACATGGTGGAGGCTACCGTTGAGGCTCTCAGGTCTCTCAAGACGGTTGAAGAAGTTGCGGGTCTGCGCGGCAAGGCCATTGACGAAATTCTGTAAAGGGGGATGCTGACAATGGCACTTAAAATCACGCTGATCAAAAGTACGAACAAGGCTGTTGAGAAACAGAAGGCGACCGTCCGTGCCCTCGGGCTCAGAAAGATCGGTCATTCCGTTACTCAGCCTGACAATCCTCAGACCAGAGGCATGATCAATGTCGTGCCGCATCTGGTAAAGGTGGAAGAGATCTGACAGGAGGCTAACTGATGAAAATTCACGAATTACAGCCCGGTATCGGCGCGAGCCGCCAGGCATACAGAAAAGGCCGCGGCCACGGATCCGGAAACGGCAAGACCGCCGGCAGAGGACACAAGGGTCAGAAGGCCAGGGCCGGCGGCGGCGTGCGTCCCGGCTTCGAAGGCGGTCAGACTCCGCTTTACAGAAGAATGCCCAAGAGAGGCTTCGGACGCAAGCGCTTCGCTGACGTTTACGCGGAGATCAACCTCCATATGATAGAGGACAATTTCAATGACGGCGACGTGGTCAACATGGAGTCACTGGAGAAAGCGGGACTCATCCGCAAGAAATTCGACGGACTCAGCATTCTGGGCAACGGCGAGCTGACAAAGAAAGTCACTGTGGAAGCTACCCGTTTCACCAAATCCGCCGCAGAGAAGATCGCTAAGGCCGGAGGAAAGGCTGAGGTGGTCTGAGATGAAGATAGTAGAGGTTATTAAGAACGCATTCCGGGTACCCGAACTCCGGAAGAAGATACTTATGACACTCTTGCTCATCGTCATTTTCCGCGTGGGCTGCCACATCGCGATCCCCGGACTGACAGGCGACGCTCTTTCATCTCTTGCCGGCAACGGACTTTTCAGATTCATGGACCTGCTTACGGGCGGCGCCTTCCAGCAGGTATCGCTGTTTTCGCTCGGTATAAGCCCGTATATTAACGCATCCATTATCATTCAGCTGCTGACCGTGGCCATTCCTCCGCTCGAGAGACTGTCCAAGGAAGGCGGGGAGGAAGGCAGACGCAAGATCAGCCAGATCACGAGATTCGTTGCTCTCGGCCTTGCGGTTTTCCAGTCGATAATGCTTTATTTCAACATTCAGGGTTCGACGATCAATCTTTTCGCCGCTTCCGGCAAATTCGACCTGAACACCTTCCTGATCGTTGTCATCGCATTCTCGGCAGGTACCACGTTCCTCATGTGGCTGGGTGAAAAAATCACCGAAGTCGGTATCGGCAACGGCATTTCTATGCTGATCTTCGCCGGTATCGTTGCCAACGCTCCCAGAGCGGCCGTCACCGTCTGGAATTACATCTTCGCCGATTCCGTTGCGAACGGCAGACTTTCCAACAGCACGGCCCTGAACGTCACCGCTGTTCTCGCGCTGATTGTCGTATTCCTCGCGGTCATCGTCGCGGTCGTGTGGATGGAGGGCGGCGAAAGAAGGATCCCCGTACAGTACGCGAAGCGCGTTGTCGGACGCAAGATCTACGGCGGCCAGAGCACGCATATTCCGCTCAAGGTCAACTCCTCCGGAGTGCTGCCTATCATCTTCGCAATGTCGATGCTGCAGTTCCCGGCCACGATCGTTGCCTTTATCGGAAAGTCGCCGGAAACCAAAGGCTTTGCGGGATTCATCAACAGATTCTCCGAAGGCAAGTCATGGGCATACGTTATCGTGTACGCGCTCCTTATCGTGGCGTTCGCGTTCTTCTACAATATCGTTTATTTTGATCCGAACGATATCGCGAACAACCTGAAAAAGAACGGCGGCTTCGTTCCCGGCATCAGACCCGGACAGCCCACGGCGGATTTCGTGAAGAAGTCCTCCCGCAGACTGACCTGGTTCGGAGCCATTTTCCTCGCGATCCTCGCCGTGTTCCCGACGATCATCCAGATCATCACGGGTTACTTTAGCAAAGAGATCGGAGGCATAAACCTCTGGTTCGGCGGCACGACAGTTCTGATCCTCGTAGGCGTTGCACTCGAGACCGTGAAGCAGCTTGAAGCTCAGCTTCTCATGAGAAATTACAAGGGATTCCTTGACTGAGAATCCGGCGGACGGAACGTCCATCGGCATAGTGCCGGGGGTGTTCCGTCTGTCTTCGTTTATTTTTACCCGGAACATAATCTGACAGGAGACGTTTATGAATCTGATCTTTCTCGGAGCCCCGGGAGCGGGCAAAGGCACCGCGGCCACCAGACTGGCCGAAATGCTCAGGCTTCCTCATATTTCCACCGGCGAGATCTTCCGCACCAATATCGGTGCCGGGACGGAGCTCGGAAAGCTGGCGGATCATTATATTTCAAAAGGATGCCTCGTTCCCGATGAGGTTACGATCGGAATGGTCGACGCGAGACTGAACGAAAG
>CADBOE010000240.1 GCA_902796205.1 uncultured Ruminococcus sp.
CCGTATCTGGCAACGTTTTTTTCATTTTCCGTAAGTTCCGGCTCGAGCATCCTGTATATAGCCGCCTGCGCCGAGGCTTTGACAAATCTTATCGCTTTAATATGAAGATCGTGCGCGTCTCTGTACTTTCCCTCGGTCAGCCGGATCCTTATATATGCTTCGTAAACGCTGTCCCCGACGTACGCAAGCACAAGAGGCTTCAGCAAAAACGCCTGTTCTTCCGTCATTTTCTACCGCTCCTGATCCTGATTCTGAATACCGCGGCCACAGCGCCGCAAACGCCGACGATAACCGCGGACATAATGGAGGTCCATTTCAAGGCCTCCAAAACGCTCGTTTCACGCGCGGCCTGTGCCCCGCTCACGATCCTCGACGGGTCAAAGACCTCCGTTTCGGAGCCTTTCCAGACCAGATCCGTGTTTTCCGACTCAACGCCGTTGATCCTGTATTTCTCGTTAAGGGCCTTATCGGCGGCGACAACCGCTTCGAATACCGTTCCGGAATCGTTTCTCCATAAAGTTCCTTCATCGGTTCCCTGCCTGTCAGACCTGAACGTCCACCAGTGCGATATCTGTATGCCGGCGTCGATTATGGCGTCGAGATAATTTTTCACGTCATAAGGCTGACTTTCCGTGTCCCCTTCCTTTGGTGACACACTGGTTTCGCCGTTATACAGCAGCTTGCCGAGACCGGCCGCCTCGTCCGAGAGAAATCTGAAGCCGTAATATATCTTCTCGCCGTTTCGCAGAAAATAGCCTTCAGAGCTTTCGGTCCCCAATCCGAACGTATGGGCGCTCACCACGTCGAGACCGCTGTTCAGAAGCGTCAGCGCCATCAGTCTTTCATTTTCGGTATCGGTGGTCCAGTCGTCGGATGAACGACCGGCCATGGTAGAGGAAAACAGATTCCATTGAGCGCTCCTCAATATGGAATCTCCGCCGCTGACAGGTCTCACGCCGTCGTGGAGCTTTATGCTGTGCGCGCAGAACGAATAGAACGAGGCAAGCTGTCCGAGAGAATAGCATACGGTCTGTGACGTATTTCCGACGTCGGCGTAAAGATTTCCGTCGCTGCCGATCTCGTACATAAGGATCGTCTTGCGGGATCTGTATCTTTCGACAAATTCACGGATGTACTCGCCGAGTATCCCTCTCGATTCGCTGCCTGAAACGGCAACCAGGTCCATGATATTTTCATCTTTATTAACGAGTCCGTATCCGTCGACCCGCCTCTTCGCGACAAAATTGTCGGAAATGAGAGAAAGGCACGCCACGACTTTGATATCGTATTTGTCGCACAGATCGAACATCCTGTCCATCGTCTCATAATACTTTCCCTTGACGACGGCGTCGTACATCAGTTCGGGCACGTCCGCGCCGCAGAAAACCCTTACGGAGCGGAATCCGCTGCGGCTGAGCTGCTTGAGAGCGGCCTCGGCCGCGGCCTCCCGGAATTCGGCAGACGGATATCCGGGATCTTCCGAATAGACCGCCCATAGCTGCTCGAAGAGGTCATACTTGTTAAAGCTGATCTCGTAATAAGGCTCGCCGTTCATGAAAAGCTTCCCGCCGATCAGTCTCAGCATATCGTCAGATTTCTGTTCTCCGACCGTGACCGCCAGAGTAAGCGTTTCCTTGTCCCACCATACTTTCGCGTTGAATACCTCGTTTATGAAATTGGGCGAAATCATGATAACGTCGTCGATAGTCCTCACGGGATATTTAAGCTTTACCAAAGTCCCGTTGACGGTGATCTCGTCTCCGGGAACGTGAACGCCGATATCTATCTTGTTGTTTTTAACGTAAAGCATTCTCTCGTTCTTGTCATATCTGTAATCGACGGAGATGCCCTTCAGGAACTGTTCGGCGGAGATATACAAAGTATTTTCAGTCACGTACGTCTTGGACATGTCGATTTCTTTTCCGTTAACGAAAACGGTCACGAGATCGTTTCTGCTCCTGTTTTCGACTTTCACGGCAGGAAGGCTTCCCGGCTCCTGCATTGAATATTTTTGAGGATATATCCTGCCGCGCGTGCTGACAAAAACGTCGTCGACTATAATCACTCCGGAAGAATCATCCGTCTGAGGCGTGCTCTCCGGCGGATAAGTCGTGCCGGAAGCGGCGTCCGGCGTGTTTACGGAAAGTCCGCTGCCGGAAGGCGTGGCCTGCGCCGCTTCGTCAGACGGCATCGGGGAGCCGGACGCGAAAGCCGGATCGTGCGTATAATAATCCGGTCCCGTTACGAACAGTCTGATTCCCGATATGAAATATACGGGGCTTCTGAATCTGAAGGACGCGTCCTGCTTTGCTCCGTTTACGGTCAGAGTGCACGTATCGCGTCCGCGCTCGACGTCGGCGCTTATGTTGTAGACGGTATCTTTTTTCAGGTCGAAAAGGATATTGCCGTCCGCGTCGTACAGAAAAGTGTCGCCTTCCCTGTCGTTTCTGATGGAAAGAAGCGTTCCGCCGAGAGTTTCGACGTCGGTCGCGGGGTCCTGCGTGGAAAGAGCGAAAAAGAGTTCGCCGTTGAAGCCGGTACTGATCTTTACTGAAAAACCCGCGCGGAAGAACCTGTCCTCCGCGTCAACGTTCCACCAGCGCAGATCGCCTCTGTATATTCTGAGCGACCTTCTTCCGTCGATCGAGCCGGCGCGGCTCTCGCTCATAAGCATGCTGTCGGGACTGATAAAATTAATTCCCGTGCCGCCGATGAAATTAACGAACCCGCCGGTGTCAGGTATCTCCTCGAAAGTCTCGCTCAATCTTACGGTGTAATCATCATCGGCAGCTCCCGTAAGCAAGGCGCCCGAAAGCCGGAACACAATCACAAACAGAAGCAGAAAGACAATAAAGCTCCTGCCCCGGAAACGGCCGGAACGACGTCTTCGCGTATGTTTTTCTGATGCGGACCGGGTCAAGAAACGGACACCTCCCATGCGTTGCGGTCTTCACCGGAATAATACATTATTTGCCGGAGGGGCGCAAGTGAAACATGCCGTGAAAATGAAAAAAGACGGCTTGCACCGTCAGATTTCAAGTCGGGATGACAAGATTCGAACTTGCGGCCTCTGCGTCCCGAACGCAGCGCTCTACCAAACTGAGCCACATCCCGCTACAGTGGTGCATAATACCACCCGCCATTTCAAAAGTCAAGTGATTTTTTCAGGCCGCAAAAATAGCGGAAAGATGTCCGCAGACAGCATCAGACTGGTCAGCACGAAAGAAAATGACGTGGAGGGCAAATCTTTGATGGGCATATATTGACGCTTTACGTGGTTTCAGACACAAAGATTTTACGATCGTGGCAGGCTTTCAGCAGGGATATTTCTGCGGAAAAAAGCCCTCAAAAAGGCGTTGCACCAGTCCAATTCCGGTAGAAAGCCCCAAAACGGCAAATTGCATCTTTTTATTTCATGGGTTTTCAGAGGCAAACGCAGAAAGGCGAAAACCGTAAAGATCGACGTAAAAGCGGTGCTTTTGCTCTAAAGATGGCGAAAACCCGGTTAAAAGGCTGGTTCTCATAAGGGCGATAAGAGAACCAGCCGGTGGGGAGTAAAAAGGAAGCAATCTGTTTAATGGTATCACACAGCGGAACTGAATCATCAGATCACTACTATAGGAATCGATAATTCAATTAAAGCTTCTCTTAATCTAATGGTACAACGAACCGAATCTTTTCGCATTTTTGTTCATCAAATTCTCCATACCTGTTAATGCAGTAAACATTAACATCACACAGAATAGCATATCTTGAATTGGTAATCATAGTAATACTATAGCAATAATCTTTATATTCGACTAGATCGTATGAATCGCGAACGGTAATTGTTATTTCATCCAATTTTTCAGATATCGTATTTTGTATTTTGTCTAGATTAAAGACAGGTACCTGGTTTTCTTGAATCTTTTCCCAGAGACTCGATCGAAAACTATAAATATGTCCGTTATTTTCTACGACTATGGTTAATTTATCCTCTGATTCTACACCTCTAATATTTTTTATATACTCAAAAGTGTACATATTTCTCTTGTCATCAAACGATATTCTTTCCACATGATTTGATGGATACGAACCAAATAGATTAGAAATAAAATCAAGAGCTATATTCCGGCACTCTTCCATGTTTTTTACCTCATGGAGAGAATTGTCGGTTCCCCAAAAATATGCAGATAAAACTCCATCATCATTAATTTCAAATACCTTTTTGCTATTATCCAAATAGCTATGTCTGGTTTCATATGTTCCATAATTGTGTTCTGACTCAATATATGTGCCACAATAATCGATTTCCCCAACTGAGACTTTTATAGTTTCAAGCTGCTTTCGATCATAATAAGGATCTCTGCTCCATTCAGCATAATCGAGTTTGGATACTATTTCAGGAACCGAATCAGAATAGCCACAAACAAAAGCATGATCAACTTGAAGGTTTTGCGAACAAGCCACAAAACATAGTATCAAACCAATACTAATAAAAGTTAATAAAAAACGTTTCACTTTTACTTCCTCCCTGTTAATTAATTGAATAATTGCCATTACCACAAACAACCGCGCTTATGTCTTCAAAAACATCCATAAAATCCGGTGAATGCACCTCTGACATTTTGAAAAAGTTGACTTTTTGTTCAGTTGTCAGTCCATTGTAGACAGGCTCATACGCAAGCATAAGCTCAAAAAAGTGTTCTAACAAAACGTCCTTTTTCTTATCCGGAAGATGCACATTAAGGTATCCGTTATAAATGGCTTCTGACGCATCGTCTCTTTGGACAAGTTCGGCAATAAGATTGCACTTCGTGTATTTTTTCAGTGAATCTTTAAAAATTCTCAAGTCCGAAGAAAAGGAGTTGTCCAGAATGAACGTTTTCGTGTTGATGATCAGATCTACAATCTCTTCAGAACTCAATGAAAGCATTTCCTCGCTGAATTGTCCTGTATAAGAATCATAGTATTTTGACTCTCTCTCAACCAAAGCCTTGAAGTCCTCGGAATCTTCTTTGTTTTTTTGAGTTTCCGCAACAGCATGGATTATCGATCCCAGCGCAAGGATTATAAACGCAGAAGCGATAAGTAGAATAGCGATTTTCTTCTTAGTCATTGTCATTACCTCCATATTTACAATACTATCGTGCACTCGATTATTGGAATGGGCACTTCTGCCCGCTGTTCTGCTTCTCAGGAAGCATTTGTTAACAGGAAATATGATATCGCGGCGATCAAGACGGCAAATACGATCGCAGACGCCGCTGTCATTTTTCTGAATGAAAGTATTCGTTCGATCCTTGTACGTATCTTGGCGCCGCCAAATGCGGATATAAATATCGTTCTGCACTCCGCAAAAGATACCAGCGCCAGCGCATATTCCTTCTGTTCCTTCAGACAGCACTTCTGAAGAACAGATTCGTCACAGGCGATCTCAAGATCAGTAATGAAGCATTTCAGGAAGATCCACGACAATGGATTAAACCAGTGGACCGCCGCACTTGCAAAGCCTATGATCCGCCAAAGATTATCCAGTCTGGAAACATGTTTCTGTTCGTGAAGAAGAACGTATTGAAGGTAATCGTTTTCAATCATTGTCTTCGGGATAACGATCTTCGGTCGAAACACTCCGTAAACTGAAGGTGACGTCAAAGAATTCGAAACAAAAACATTGTCCCTGAAATGTTCGGATCCTTTTATTTCTTTCATCGTCATACTGTATATGAACACAAATGTCATTATTATTGCAAGAGCAATAACTATCCAGATAACGGAAGAAACTCTGAAAACGTCACCTACGAAATTTACTTTGTATGTGATCGGAAAGTAAGAATCCGCCGCCATAACCTCATTGGTGAACGTGAATGCAGGAATGATCTCACCTTCGTACACGGTCACTGTCTTTGTCGTGAATTTAGAGATAATAGTCATCAGACTGTATTTTCCGCCAATGCCTACAGGTATCCACATTCTTAGAAAAGGTATCGCCCATATCACAGTAATTACTCGACGCGGTATAATCCTGATCAACCGGATTAATAAGACGACAATCCCCGTGATAGATGCGACTAAGCTCATATTGAACAGCCAGTAAAACACCTCGGACAGCACCTGAAGTCACCTCTTCCTGATCATCTCGCGCAGTTCTTCTATATCGTCCTTCGTCAATGTCTCATCTTCAAGAAGAGCGGAAAACAGCGCCTTTTTTGATCCGCCGAAAAATCGGTCTATAAGACCTTTCATCTCATCTTTACTTACTTCTTCTTTTGAAACAAGTGACGTACAGATGAAACCCGGCTCCTCTCTTTTCACATAGCCCTTCTCTATCACCTTTTTGATCATGGTATAAGTGGTGTTTTTATTCCATCCTATTTTGTCCAGAGCTATAAGGCTGAGTTCTTTTGCGGAGACAGGTTCATTCTGCCAAATCAGTTCCATTATTGTCATTTCGCTGTTAAAAAGTCTCATTTTTTACCTCCAAACTATCATCGTAGTCCATTCTATCGCAATAGTCCGAAGGTTGTCAAGAGCTTTTTGTGAAAATTCTATATAAAAATGGCGGTTAAATAACCGGCACACCTGCCAGTAATCTGACATCCTCTGGTTATGATTGTTCTCTCTACACCGGAAAGATCAGCGAATAACAGTTCCTAAAAAAGCTTCAGCCCCGAGGAAAAACCCCGGGGCTGTGGTGCGGATAGCAGGACTTGAACCTGTATGGAGTCGCCCCCACACGGACCTGATGGTAGCGTTACCTTGGTGAATAACCCCTC
>CADBOE010000241.1 GCA_902796205.1 uncultured Ruminococcus sp.
AAATCTGAATTTAGTCTAAGAATTCCTTGCTCCTCCGGCGAAACCGGAATTCACTCTGAAAATTCGCGATTTTTTTGCCGAAGACAGCGTTGAGGGCCGCTTTGAATTCGTTGAATGCGGTGAAGACAGCCCTGTCCCCGGGAAGATGCAACGGGGGACAGACCCCGGTTTCAGCCCTGTCCCCGTGGGGTGCAACGGGGGACAGACCCCGGTTTCAGCCCTGTCCCCGTGGGGGAGCAACGGGGGACAGACCCGGGTTTCAGCCCTGTCCCCGGGAAGATGCAACGGGGGACAGACCCGGGTTTTTGAGGAAAGAATTGATTATTTTTTGGGGCTTCCGGACAGTTGACCGCGGGAAAATGCCGCTTTTTACGGGCTTTTTTATGATAAAATGTCGAAATTTGACGATATATGACGATTTTTGACGATATTTTTCGCTTTATTTTTTGCAAAAAATAATGTATAAAAGCAATCACCCTATCGGAAAAGGCACGCGGTCGCGAACGCTGCCGAAAAACAAACCGGAAACCAGTATAATTAAAAAAGGAGAAGAAAACGGTATGAAAAACGAAATTGATTGCCTCAGCTGTTCGGGAGATATTAATTGCGGAAAGAGTTGCATCATATTGCTCCCCGTTTCGTCCGTAAAAACCGGAAAATCCGCGAGATATGACGGAACGGGAAAAGGGATCCAGGCGCTTGTCAGATCGATCGAAAAATACGGAGTGAAAAAACCGATATACGTAAGCGGACTCGGAGGCGGATGTTATCAGCTGATTACCGGAAACAGGCGTCTTATGGCCGCGAAGAGAGCCGGACTCGAACACATTCCGGCGATCGTTTTCGAGCCGGAGGACGGGGAATCGCTCGCCGTTTCCGCGCTGAAAGCATGCTACAGCGAGCTTCATTTTCTCGAGGCGGCCGAATCGTTCAGGGAGGTGCTTGAAGAAGAGGGAATAAGGCAGCGGGAGCTCGCCGAGAAGCTCGGAAGAAGCCAGGGGTATATCGCAAACAAGCTCAGGCTGCTGTCGCTTCCGCTTTCCGTAAGACGGCTTATCGTCAGCAGAGAAATCCCGGAGAAAGCGGCGATGGAAATACTCAAGCTTTACGATGAAAAAGTCCAGAGAATGGCCGTGGAAACGGTGTTTGAAAAAAGATTGTCCACCAGAGAAACCGCCATGCTCGTTGCCACCCTCAAAGATAAAGACGCGGTACTAAAAAGCGTATATGGAAAAAAGCTGAACGAATATGAAAAATGGCAGAAGTTTTTCGCCGACGGAAAGGAAGGCGGATTGACGGAGATTGAAAAGGTGAGGCAATTCATAAAGGTTTTAAAGGAGTTGATCGAGATCGCCAGGAAAAGCGGCGTGACGATGAGAGCCGGACAACGTAACGGTGAAAGAACGATAGAGATCGCGATCGCCATAAACAGACCCGTGAAGGAGTCCGTGGTCGAGCTGAGCGGAGCGCAAAAAGCCGCCGCTTAAAACGAGCGTGGCAAATGCAGACGGCTCCGTTCCGGGACGCTGTCCGGAACAGGCTCATCATCATATCAGGCTCGTTGTCGGGACAACGTGTCATAACGTTAAAAAACGATAAATTGAACTTTTTTCGAGATACGGAATTGGTTTTTTCAGAAAAGGGGTGGAAGATCCCGGAAAATGCATGAAAAAGTCCGGAAAAGGCGCGGATGATCCCGCCGGCGCCGCGGAGCGTGGCGGGACGTCACTTCATTTCACGTCACTTCACGTCAATTCAATTCATTTCACTTTTTTACGGGAATGGCGACGGTGAATACGGCTCTGCCGTTCCTGTAAGCGGCCCGGATATTGCCGCCGTGCGTTTCGGCCACTGCAAGCGCGATCGACAGCCCGAGCCCGTAATGAGCCCCGTCTCCGCCCCTCGATTCGTCCGTCCTGTAAAAACGGTCGAACAGATGCTCAAGCTGCTCCGGGCTTATCGGATCCGCGTCGTTCGATACGGTCAGAACGGCGGAATGCTTTTCCTTTTTAAGGCTGACGCCGATCGTTCCGCCGGTGCCGTGGCTCAGCGCGTTGTCGAGAAGAATCGAAACAAGCTGGCACAGCTGACTGCGGTTGCCTTCGACGGTTATCCCCGGCTCCACGTCCGAATCCAGGCGCACGCCTTTTTCAAAAGCAAGACTTTCAAAAGCAAGGATTTCTCCGTCCGCGAGTCTGGATAGATCGACGGCCTCCTTCGGCAGGTCGCCGTTTCCCGCCTTCGAGAGTGTCAGGAGCTGCTTTACGAGTTCTGACATTTTCGCGTTTTCATAGTCGATATTGTCGAGCCATTCGCTGCCGCCCGATTCGCGGCGAAGAAGCTCGCTGTTCGCGGAAATGACGGCAATGGGCGTTTTCAGCTCGTGCCCGGCGTCGGAGACAAAGCGCTTCTGCTTCCGGTCGTTCTCTTCGAGCGGCCGGACGATGCGGCGGGCAATGAAAAACGAAACGACGGCCAGAACGAGCATCGCCGCGCCTCCTATAGCGAGCATCTGGCGGATGAGCGTCAGCTGGTTTCTTTCGTCGATCGTGCCGTCTATCATCGACACAAGCGTGTACGACTGCCGTTCGTCGACGCGGTACGTGAGATTGCCTTTCTTTCCGCTTTTCCTGCCTCCGGAAATGATGGAGGACGAGATAGACAGCAGCTCTTCTTCGCTGTGCAGACCGTTGTTCCCGTTGTTTACGGCGAGCACCTCTCCGTCCGGCCCGTATGCGACGGAATAAAACGTGGAGAGGTTGAAACGCGGCTCGCCGCCGAAATGACCGCCGTTCTTCGGGCCGGGTCGTTCTCCGGGTATTTCGCCCGCCGGATCTCCCGGCGCGACGTCCTGCGCGTCTCCCGGCGCGTCATCCGGCTGGCCTTCCGTCATATTTTCCGGAATATCTCCGGGTCGTTCGCCGTCCGACGGGGCCGACGGCTGGCCGGTCAGAGAATATCTTTCCGCGTACATGCGCAGCACTTCCTCGTTCTCCCTGCGCAGCGCGAATCTGTTTGAAAGATAGATCGTTACGAGCGTCACCGACATGAGCGCGAGCAGCGAGAAAACGACGGTAAAAACGATCTTTCGCTTTGTCCTACCGAACATCTCCGCACCTCAGTTCGTAGCCGATCCCGCGGATGGCTTTTATCTCGCAGCCGGAGCCGATGAACGAAAGCTTTTTCCGCGCGAACGACATATATACTTCCACGTTGTTGTATTCGGCGTCGCTCTCGTACCCCCAGATCTTTAGAGCGATCTGCTCGCGGGACAGGACCTTGCCCTGGTTCGCTATCAGATATTCGAGGATCCGGAGTTCCTTTTCGCCAAGGCGCACGCTCTGGCCGTTCGAGCAGCGAAGCGTGGCCGTTTTCACGTCGAGAGTCAGATCGCCGAAGCTGAGGCTCCCGTCGTTCGTCTGTATTCCGCGCCTCCCGAGCGCCCTCAGGCGGGCGAGCAGCTCGCGGGCCATGAACGGCTTCGTCAGGTAATCGTCGGCGCCGCTGTCGAGTCCTTCCACCTTGTCGTCGAGCTCTCCTTTCGCGGTGAGCATCAATATCGGCGTCCTGATGCCCCCGGCGCGGACCTTCCGGGCCACTTCAAAGCCGTTCATTCCCGGCATCATCACGTCCAGGACGATCACGTCGTAAAGGCCGCCTTCAATTTCGTAAAGAGCGTCCTCGCCGTTGTCAACGGCGGTCACCTCGTATTTTTCCTGCCGCAATATCTCCTGAAGAGCGCGGTTCATTCTTTTTTCGTCTTCGGCAAGCAGTACTTTCATTTTCAAAAAGCCTCCTTTGTTCCGATATTATACGGGGAAACATTGAAAACGGATTGAAGCGGTCAGTATCTGACGGTCATTTCAAGCTCGATATCGAAGAACGCGCCCCGCAGCTCTCCGGGGACCGCGCGGTCGTCGCTGACGGCGATCTCCCGTCCGTCGCGGAAAAAGAATCGCAATTCCTTCGGCCCGGACGGCGCCGCGTCGCTGACCGGAAGCTCCGGCCAGGCGAGCATGCCGCCGCTTTTAACAATGTTCTTAATGGCGTCGATTTTTTCCTTTTCCACCGGCGTTTCGCTCTCGAATACGGCCGGATCGGCGTACCGTGACTGTTTTTTGTTGACCCCCGTGCCGTCGGGGTTAACGGTCAGAAAAGCCGTGGTAAACGCGCCGTTTTTGCGCGTCTCGCTGAAGCGGATCCCGGTCAGCCCGTCCGCGTCCGGAAGGTCCTCAGCCTCCGACGCCAGCGCTTCGGAAAAGAGGCGGGCAATATTTACCGCCGCGTCGCGCGAGAGGACGGGCGACTGGTTGTTGGAATAGCTGACGGTCTCGCCGCTTTCGTATTCGATATGCACACTGCCTCCGAAATTTTCCGGCAGGCCGTGCGTTTCTGAGTGAAAACCGTTTTTCGCGGCGAGATCGAGATCGTTTACAAGCTTTACGAGAGAGGGGAACACGTCACGCTTCACGTATTTCCACGAACGTGTTTTCTGAGCGTGCCGCTGCGGGCCTTCGGCCGTTTCGAGGAAAACGAACGAGCCCGTTCCGGCGGGGACGGCGAACGCCGACACGTAAGCGAGGCGGTCGGGGCGGCAGGGCGTCGCGCCGGGGCGGTCGCCTCCGCCGTAATTGCCGCCGTAATTATCGCTGTAATTGTCGCCGTAATTGCCGCCGTATCCCAGCGCGGACCTGACGTCGAACAATATCATTTTTTCAGACGATATTTTTTTCGGCGCGTTTGTGTCCTGTGTGGCGTCCGTTCCTCCGCACATGCCCGGCTCCGTTTTTGCCAGAATGACGATTCCGCCGTTGCCTTTTCTGTTTCCCTTTTTGTCTGCTTTCCTGCCGAACATATTACGCCGTCCTTTCTCCGGCCGCGGAGGCCGTCATTGTACCTTGCGCATGATTCTCGTTCCGAGCCAGATGAAAAAGATTCCTGAAACGACGAGAACGATCAACGCGGCGATCACGTTCCAGATCCCGGTCAACGCGCTCACGGCGGGGGAGAGGGCCGCTGCCGCCACCGCTTTGGCCAGCTGAGCCACGTATCGCTTTTCGTCTTTCGGTTTTACTGACTGCGTTGCTCTGGCGGGAAGAATCCTGTAGCTTTTCGTGACCGCCATCAATCCCGCGTAGAGCAGGATGGCCGCCGAAAAAATGCCCATCAGAATCGAATAGCCGTAGTCCATAACGTCCTCCTGCCTGAATTAACGGAAACTGCGCTGCTGCTTCGTTATTTTTGCATATGCCGGCGAAAATGTCAATTCGGCGGGGGAGATTTCGGGACGGTTTCAGCCGCATTTCGCCCAAAACAACGTTTGCGGCTGAAAATTACAATCAGCTTTCAGCCGCATTTGATCAAAATCGCCGTTTGCGGCTGAAATTTCGAAGCCTCTTCACCTGAATAGCGCGGATATTAAGCGGCAGATAAAGCAAACGGAGCGGCGGTCGCGCTCTTTTCCTGCGCTCTTTTTCCGCTTTTCCGTGCCCAAATAATTCTTGACAACCGGCACCGCCTCGTGTATGTTGTTTTTGCTCGTTTCAATTGATTTGACGACGCGGATCTGGCGGAAGTGATTGATATTTTGGGTTGTATAACAGACGGAAAAATTAATGTGATCTTCGCTGCCGAACGGAAAAGGCTCAGCCATCCTCTTTTGCTTTTTTTTAGTCTCCTGTTAAGCGCGTTTCTGTTGTATATCTTTTTAAACACGGTCGGACCGGCGGCTGATTCTCCGAGCATGTACGGAGACAGCAATCGCGATTATATTTTTGAATATATCTGCTCATATGATCTTTACTCAAATAATTGCGGCGTTTCAGAAGCTGAACTCAGATATAATGCTTTGCTTGAAAAGGCTGATTATTACATCTCTAATGATTTGCAGCTGAAGGATCTGGGGATCACCTGCTACAGCGAGCTGTATCTTTATACCCAGTCATCTGACAGTCCTTTGTCGATAATCGAAAAAGAAAAAGCGCTGACTCGCTGGTTTGCATATTTAGGTGATGAAAATACTTCGCCGTTGGCCGATCATACGTCATTTGCAAAAAGAGCGCTGTCCTCAGAAGAGGAGTTAACGAGAGTATTTTGCATTCTATACGCCTACGATAATACGTATAACGTTTCGCATTATGAAGGAAAAGCATCTTTTGGCGATTATGGCGGAGGGTCGCTGTCGGACGTTTCGCTCTCTCGGCAGTTTGCCCGGAAGTATAACTATGATCTGAATTTTCAGCCGGAATCACATTTACCGGCAAGAACGTATGTAATGGCTGAAAAAAACATTTACTGTATTTCAGCTGCCGTCCTGTTCATGCTCGGGTTTTTGATATGCTTCAAAAAAAGCGATACAAAAAAATCAAAAGAACCGGTAAAAGTAACGCCTCTGGGCAAATATAAATCAGCCGCGACGTATTTATTGCTGTCGCTGGGCCTGTCGCTTTTCGGCTTCTTTGCCGTCTGGGGCGGATGGCTTTTCTCCGGAATCGGATTCGTTAAGTTTATTAATTGCGAGCTTTATTCATATCAGATTCTCAGCCTCATCCCGAAACCCTTTTTCAATATTCAGCTCTGGTGTTTTGGTTTGATCCAGAGTGCCGTATTGCTGATTATCATATTTTCGTTTTGCCTGATTTCCTTTTCGTTTTCAAACGCGGTACGCAACAAAGCATTGTGCTTTTCCTTTGAGCTTGCTCTGTATGCGGGCGGTTTGTTTGCGCTGCGCTATTATTTCTGGGATTACAAACAGATTTCAATTCCCGCTTCTAAGCAGCCGGTCGGATATATTGCCAATTTTACGTTTGACCATTCTCTGACTGCTGATTTTTTGATTCTCGCGTCGATAATTATTATTGCGATTATTGCGCTTCTGGTCAGCTTTGGTATAAAACCGTTTAAACACCGGAAAAAGGGGAATAATTATGCTGGCATTTAACAACGTATCGTTAGGATATAAGAAAAAAGCGATTCTTACGGGTATTGAGCTGTCTGTTTCTCCCGGAATCCATGCGATTATCGGTCCGAACGGAGCGGGGAAGACGACTTTTATGAAAGCGATTGTCACCTTGATCGAACCGTTAAGCGGGACTATCACCTACAACGGAATTAACGTCGGGGATCTTAACCGTCAGTATTTATCGGTAATCGGCTATTTGCCGCAGGAATTTGAACCGTTCCCGGATCTAAGCGGAAAGGATTATCTGAAATATATAGCGGAGTGTAAAGGACTTGCCAAAAAGGATTCGGAGGAACAGATAGATTCGCTTTTGAAATTTGTAGGTCTTGACGGATACAATAAGAAGAAAGCCGGAAAGTATTCACTGGGAATGAAAAAGCGTCTGGGTCTTGCACAGGCGCTTTTGGGAAATCCTGAAATTCTCGTTTTGGATGAACCGACAGCGGGAATGGATCCGGACGAAGTAAGAGCCATCAGGCGAAGGTTGTCCGGCTATTCGAAGAAACGGACCGTGTTTATTTCTACACATATAATATCGGATATCGATGCGACAGCAGATAACATTATAGCAATCAAAGGCGGAAGTATAGCACGGAACGCACCGCCGCCTGCTTTGTTGAAGGAAATGCGGGGAACCGTGTTTTCCGCGAGAGCCGGGATAGACGTGCTGCCGGAAGGATTGATCGAGGTTTCCAGAAAAATGTCCGGTGACGAGTATCAATACAGGTATATCAGTCCTTCAGGGGAAGGATTATTAGCAGGCTCGGAAATATGCGAACCGAATATCAGCGATTTTTACGCATGGTTTTATGATGAATAACGTCATGATTTTACCATTCTTTGCTGCATCTGACTGAAAAGGAGCGGGATTTTTAGATGCTTCTGCGATATCCTCTGAAAAGAATAATTACAAGCGGACGCATACCGGCTGCGGCATTATTGGCTATGATAATTGTTTTTTCAGTAACCGCCACACTCATGACTGAATTTAACAGAAATCCTGCGGCAGAAAAGATCAATGGTCTGGCAACGAGATTTGGCGTTTTGATTGACAGCAATTTCAGAAGCGCGTATTGGGATGAGATAAAAAAATCAGCCGTATATTCAGAATATCGCACCTTATATGGTTCTCTTACGGGGAAAGAATATCCGTATGACGCGGATTTCTTTGAAGCTGAGCAAGCCGGGGCATATCTGCAGCAAATTGTTGTTACTGAAGGGATTTCATGCAGCGCCGAACAGCGGCGGATATTGCAGAACTATACGGAATTGCTTCGGGATTACAGGCGTATCTGTGACCTCGACGGAGAAGCGGATTGGCAGAGCACTTCTTTTCTTCTTCCCGAAGCTCATAAAAAGACGGCCGGAACAATTTGGCAGATAAGCACGTCGGTTTTATTGATTTTCTGCCTGATTTTGGTGTTTTCTGAATCGCTTTACGGAAGCTCGACTGAGGTGATCCGTACGTCAAAAGCGTTTTCGGAAGCTTTGAAAAAGCAAAATATAATATTTTTATTATTGCTGCTTGTTGCGGATATGATTGTTGTGACAGTGCCTTTGGTTATTTGCTTTTACGGGTCAAAAGGCAATTTGTTCAGCGGTATTCCTTTTTCTGCTTTTCCGGGTAGTCTGACAGACGTACATCATATTTTTTCCGGGTTGACTTTCAGATGGTATATTTTTTTACTTCCGGTGCTGTCTTTGTGTTTGGCGGTCATCGAACTGACGATATCGCGTATTATTCTTTATCTTGTGAGAAACGATCTGCGCGCGTTGATACTTACTGTTTCTCTCTGCGCGTGTTTCTTTTTCCTGTCGTTTGTACTGAAATTAAAAAAAATATATATATTCAATTATTTGCCTTTTTCTCCGCTTTTTGAGCCTGATATCGTATTTGAAATAAAATGGACACCCTTGTTGTCTGTTTTGACGCTGATGATCCTTTTTGTTACAGAGGCAGTGTTGAGAAGAAGGATGAGGGGGATACACCGGGATCAAAAGTGAAACCTGTTGAAAGAACAGCAGAATGATACAACCGACTGGGGGTAGAACAGAGATAGAAGATAAAATAGAGCGAACCTTTTTTCGTAAACGAGCCTTCGTAAACTTCTCACGTCAGCCTTATAAGTAATTGCGGTCGTTCGCGCCGGGCCGAAAAAGGCGAAAAATATGCCAACGCGGATATGGCGGAACTGGCAGACGCGCACGGTTCAGCTTCAGTCACCTCGGTGACGGGCTGTTTTTATTGCCTTTTTTTGGCGAGTTGTGAAAAATGATATTACCAATAGCGCCACCAATATTGATGATTTAATTGCAAGAATGTAAATACTGTAAGGTATTCCATTCTCTGCATCGCCCAGTGGTGAAAAAGGAAGAAAA